>JAFLJY010000299.1 GCA_022712755.1 Gammaproteobacteria bacterium | reverse complement strand
TCCCACGCAGAGCGTGGGAACGAGAGTTAAAGTTTTTATTTGCGTTTACTCCGTCCTTAGGTTCGTAAACAGTGCATCCATGCACTACTACTCGCGTACATTTGCGGAAAGATAATGCTTTATTGCAGGAGAATAAAATGACACCAGAAATGGTATTAGATGTTGGGCGAGAGGCAGTGTGGGTGATGATGTTAATTTCAGGCCCGTTGCTGTTATCCGCATTAGCGACTGGTCTTTTTATCGGCATGATTCAGGCAGCCACACAAATACAGGAAATGACTTTAACCTTTATTCCAAAATTAATTGTCATGGCAATTTCCCTTATTGTCGCTGGTAACTGGATGATAGCGGTGTTGACAGATTTTAGTACCAACTTAATTCTCAGCATTCCTGAGTTAATAAGTTGAGTTAATAAGTAATGGATTTTACCGGCGACGAAATAACGACCTGGGTAGCGTCACTAATGTGGCCAGTTATGCGTATTGGTGCAATGTTTGCAGCCGCTCCCATATTTTCGGCTAAAAGTGTGCCAGTACGAATTCGAGTAATACTTTCCTTCACTATCGCCTGGATGTTAATCCCTGTTATACCCGCGCCACCTGATGTAGATCTCATTAGTGCAGAAGCGGTTTTTATTGGCATTAACCAGGTTTTGATTGGTGTTGGCATGGGTTTTATATTGCAATTGGTGTTTGCCGCATTTGTTATCGCGGGAACGAGTATTGCGATGTCAATGGGGCTTGGTTTTGCTTTAATGATGGATCCGAATGGCGTGCAGGTTCCCGTTATTAGCCAGGCCTTACTCATTATGGCAACCCTGGTATTTTTATCGCTTAATGGTCATCTGCTATTAATTGAAGTACTGGCAAATAGTTTTCATAACCTGCCGGTAGGAATGTTTGTGCCTTCTCGTGATGGCTTCTGGCAACTTGCCAACTGGGGCAGCGATATGTTTGCGGGTGCTGTATTAATTGCCTTGCCTGCCGTTGCAACATTGTTACTGGTCAATCTTGCTTTTGGTGTTACAACAAAAGCAGCTCCTCAGTTAAATATATTTGCTGTTGGTTTTCCTTTAATGATAATGATTGGCCTGATATTCCTTATCCTCATATTGCCTACCATCACCGACCACCTTAGCCGCTTGTTAAATGAAGCATTCGAACTGATGTGGCGTTACCTGGGTTCGGCTCAGTAACCCGGATACTGACATGGCAGAACAAACAGGACAGGAACGCACCGAACAGGCAACGCCAAAGAAGTTGCGCGAATCGCGTGAAAAAGGTCAGGTTCCGCGATCAAAAGAACTTAACAGCATGGCTTTATTAATGGTTGCCAGCGGTGGCTTTTTGCTAATGGGCGAAAAGATGTTAACTGGCATACGTGAGTTATTTACAAAAGGGCTAAGCATAAAAAATATTCAGCAGATGGATAGTGCCACCATGATAGAAACACTGGGTAATGCTCTGTTTGCCAGTATGCTCATTATTGCACCAATGTTTGTTTTGCTTACCGTTATCACTTTACTGACACCGCTGGCTCTTGGTGGTTGGTCGTTCAGTATGAAAGCCGTTAGTTTCAAGTTTGAAAAAATTAACCCCATTAAAGGCCTGGGTAGAATATTTTCCTTAAAAGGATTAATGGAATTACTAAAAGTTCTTGCCAAATTTTTTCTTATTACGGGCGTATCTGCAATTCTTATATGGGTGTTAGTTGAAGAACTGGTCGGTCTGGGTAGCGAGCCGTTACACGTAGCACTTGCTCATGTTGCCAGGTTATGTGGCTGGATATTTATGGCGAGCAGCAGTGTACTCATCATTATTGCTTTGCTTGATGCTCCTTTTCAACTATGGCAGCACAACAAAGAATTAAAAATGACAAAACAGGAAGTTAAAGATGAAAATAAAGAAACCGATGGACGACCAGAAGTAAAAAGTCGGATACGAAATCTGCAATATGAGATGTCGCAACGCCGCATGATGGACGCCGTGCCAGATGCAGATGTGATTATAACCAACCCAACGCATTATGCCGTGGCATTACGTTACGACCAGGGCAACATGCAGGCCCCGATTGTTGTCGCCAAAGGGGCTGATCTCATCGCCATGCAAATTCGAATGGTCGCCGAAAAACACAATGTCACTATTGTTTCCTCACCACCTTTAGCACGTGCTTTATTTGCCAGTACCGAACTGGATCAGGAAATACCAGCCGGCTTGTACGTCGCAGTGGCAACCATTATTTCTTATGTGTTTGCATTAAAAGTTTCAACATTAAATGGTGAGTTAGCACCGGATGAACCTGGTGATTTGCCTATACCTGATGAATTACGTGATTTGTTATGACCTGGTTTGTAGGTTGGGGTGAGGTACGAACCCCAACGGTTTGTGCATGTTGTTGTTGGGGTTCGTGCCTCACCCCAACCTACGAACTATGCAGTATTGATTATTAAGCAATCACAAAACAAGTTTAAAAAGTAGAGAATATTCATGAATTACAGCGCAACTTTAACAAACAATCCTTTTTTATCTATAAGAGGTTTGGGCATACCTTTATTACTGGTCGCCATGCTAGCGATGATGGTATTACCATTACCGCCTTTTCTGCTGGATGTATTTTTTACCTTTAATATTGCCCTGTCACTGGTGGTATTACTGGTGGTTATTTATACTACGCGCCCGCTCGATTTTAATGTGTTTCCCACTGTTCTGTTAGCTGCAACCTTACTGCGTTTATCACTTAACGTCGCTTCAACACGTATTGTATTACTTGAAGGGCATACCGGTACCTCTGCTGCCGGTAATGTGATTAAAGCCTTTGGTGAGTTTGTTGTTGGTGGTAATTATGTTGTTGGTATTGTGGTATTTGCTGTGCTCACCATTATTAATTTTGTGGTGGTAACAAAAGGTGCGGGACGTATATCTGAAGTGAATGCGAGATTTACTCTGGATGCCATGCCTGGCAAACAAATGGCAGTTGATGCCGATTTAAACTCAGGGCTTATCACCCAGGATCAAGCTAGAGAAAGGCGGCAGGAAATTTCCGGCGAAGCGGATTTCTACGGTTCAATGGATGGTGCCAGTAAATTTATTCGAGGCGATGCGGTTGCGGCTATTTTAATTTTGTTTATCAATCTTATTTTCGGCTTTGGTATAGGCATGATTCAGCATGACATGACAGCTTCTGCCGCAGCGCACAACTATACCTTGTTAACCATTGGTGACGGACTGGTTGCACAAATACCGTCCCTTATTTTGTCGACAGCTGCCGCCATTGCGGTTACTCGTGCCTCAGCATCTAAAGACATGGGTGAACAGGTATTGTCGCAATTGTTTAATACACCAAAACCTATCGCCATTACATCCACTATTCTTGTCGGTTTAGGTTTGATACCAGGCATGCCCAATATTGTGTTTCTTGCATTGGGTTTAATCGGTGCGGGTATTGCATTTTATATAAAACAGCAGAACGAATTAAAACAACAGATAGAAATAGAAGCAGATGCCGTTGTCGTACCCGAAGAAGAACTTCAACATAAAGATCTAAGCTGGGATGATGTTCCCATGGTTGATGTTATCGGGCTGGAAGTAGGGTATCGCCTGATTCCAATGGTCGATAAAAACCAGGGAGGTCAGATGATGTCGCGCATTAAAGGTGTGCGTAAAAAATTGTCACAGGATCTGGGTTTTCTTATTCAGGCAGTACATATTCGAGACAATCTGGATCTTTCGCCTAATGGCTACAGCATTATATTGATGGGCGTACCAGTTGGTGAAGGTGAAGCCTACCCGGAAAAAGAGCTGGCGATTAATCCGGGACAGGTGTTTGGCGAACTAAAAGGCATAAAAACCAAAGACCCAACCTTTGGTCTGGAAGCCGTGTGGATTGATCCTGGCATACGAGATGAAGCGCAAACACTCGGTTACACCGTCGTCGATAGCAGTACCGTAGTCGCTACTCATATGAGTCATGTGCTACAGCGTCATGCCCATGAATTATTAGGGCACGAAGAGGTGCAACAGTTACTGGATATGCTGGCAAAAAATTCACCCACACTGGTGGAAGACCTGGTACCAAAAATATTACCACTGGGAACTGTGGTTAAAGTTCTGCAAAACATACTTGCTGAAGGTATTCCAATTCGAGATATGCGTACTATCGCCGAAACTTTGGCGGAGTTTGCCCCCAATAGCCAAAACTCTGACGCGCTGACAGCATCGGTTCGTACTGCACTCGCGCGTCAAATTTATCAGCATATCAATGGCTTAGAGCAGGAGATGCCCGTTATCACACTAAGTCCAGAGTTGGAACAGATCTTGCAACAATCAGTACAAAGCGCTCCAGAAATGGGGCTGGGAATCGAACCAGGGTTAGCCGAGCAGATGATTAAAGAATTGAACGACTGTGTACAACAACAGGAACTGGCTAATAAAGCCTCTGTTTTACTGGTGTCACCAACCATTCGTCCAGTACTGGCAAGAATGTTGAGAAGCCTGGCACCCAACCTGCATGTATTAACTTATAACGAAGTGCCAGACAGTAAGAATATAAAAGTTGTCGCTGCTGTGGGTGGGCAAATTAGTAATTAATTACTAATTACTAATTACGAATTACGACACAAGTCAAAAACAAAAAACAACAACACAAGCAAAAACAATAAGAGGTAATCACAATGCATAAAACGCACCACAAGCACCCTCTCCCTCGTAATTCGTAATTAGTAATTATTAAGGGGGTTGAAGCATGAAGATGAAACGTTATTTTGCGGCTAATGCACGTCAGGCGCTTCGCGAATTACGCGAAGATCAGGGTCCTGATGCCGTTATTCTATCGAATAAACGAGTAAACGGTGGTGTGGAAATTATTGCCGCCATGGATTATGAAGACGCAATGGTAAATGCCTCACTGGGAAATCCGGAAGATCTATCAGCAATTATCTCAAGGGATGGCGGTGCGATGGATTCAAGCGTGCTACGCGCCATGTCAACGCCATCATCTGCCAATAACTCTTTATCTGAGCAAACTACGTCATACCAGGGTCATCAAACACAGCCTGTGCAATTCATGGAATCAGACATAGCTAACACAGCGGGTTTGAATCAGGGTTCTTTAACACTAAACAAAATTCAGGACGAATTAAAAGGCCTTAGAGACATTATGGAAGCACCATTAATGCAGCTTGCCTGGGGTGAGACTGACCGTGTTCAACCTTTGTATGCCAGCTTGTTAAAACAATTAATGACACTTGGACTGAGCGCCAGGCTAAGTCAGCACATTGCGAAAAGAACAGCCGATCAGGGTTTAAATAAACACAGCTGGAAGGAGTCATTAAAATTACTCGCCAAATTAGTGCCGGTAAGTGACGGCAATGTTAGCAACAATAGTAGCGGCAATAATGATGAAGATATTTTAAACAATGGTGGCATTGTTACATTGGTCGGACCAACCGGCGTGGGAAAAACAACAACCATTGCCAAACTGGCAGCACATTTTGCGTTAAAACATGGTCGCCGTGGCATCACCTTGATTACCACCGATAATTACCGTATTGGTGCACATGAGCAACTGCGCACCTACGGAAGAATACTGGGTATTCCGGTACATGTAGCCGCTGATAATGAAGAGTTAAGAAACTTACTTAAACAGGCAAATGAAAAAACAGACGGGCATAATTTAACGCTCATTGATACTGCAGGTATCTGTCAGAAAGATACACGATTAGCAGATCAACTAGCCATGTTAAGTATAAGGGATATGAATATTAAAAACTTTCTGGTGTTGTCTGCTACCAGTCAAATGAATTTACAGGACGATGTTATTCGCAGCTTCAGCCAGTTGAAATTACAGGGCTGTATGCTGACAAAAATAGATGAAGCATCAAGTTTAGGTGAGATTATATCAGTGCTTGTGCAACATGAATTACCCCTGCATTTTGTCTGTAACGGGCAAAAAGTGCCAGACGATTTACACCAGGCACGGGGCAACCTGTTAGTCAAAGAGGCAGTAAAATTAATGCGTAATACAAATAAATCGCCTTCTACAGAAGAGTTGGCTTATACCTTTGGAGGGATGGTGACTAATGCAATTATCTGACAGAGCAATTGACCAGGCGGATAACCTGCGGCGCATAGTTGAACCTAAACCGTTAAAAATTATCGCTATAAGCAGTGGTAAGGGCGGTGTGGGAAAAACAAATGTGTCGATTAATTTAGCTTTATCCATGGCTAAACAAAACAAGGAAGTGTTGTTACTGGACGCTGATTTAGGCATGGCAAATATTGATGTTTTATTAGGTTTAAATACTGAATACGATCTTTCACACGTTGTCAGTGGTGAACGAACACTGGAAGAAATCATCGTAGAAGGCCCGTCGAATATAAAAATAATACCCGCGTCATCCGGTATAAGCAAAATGGCAAATCTAACTAGCGCAGAACAGGCTGGATTGATAAATGCCTTTAGTGAACTGGGCAATGCAGTAGATGTGCTCATTATTGATACTGGTGCCGGCATCTCAGATACGGTGGTTAACTTCTGTAAAGCGTCACAGGATGTCATTGTCGTTGTGCATGATGAACCGGCATCCATTACCGATGCCTATGCATTCATTAAAGTGATGAGTCGTCATCACAATGTAAGCAGATTTCATGTGCTGGCTAATATGACACATGATGTACATGAAGGCCGTAATTTGTTTAAAAAGTTGTCAAAAGCAACCGATCGATTCCTGGATGTCATTTTAACCTTCGCCGGTACTGTCCCATTTGACGAAAAGTTACGCAAAGCGATTCAACACCAACGCGCCGTCGTTGAGGCTTTTCCACGCAGCCCATCTGCATTAGCGTTTAAACGAATTACCCGTCAAATTGATAGTTGGGAGAATGATGTTTCAAGATCGACTGGTCAACTAAAATTTTTTGTTGAACGCATGATTCAGTCTGACTTGCTTCAATCTACCATGATTCAATCAGACATGACTCAATCGGGCATGATGCAATCAACACCGCAACAGGAGCCAGGCTAATGACTGTACTATCGTGTTACGCTGATGTTGGAGCAATCACAGAACAACGGCCAAATTATGATGAGTTGATGACTGAGCATGCGCCGTTCGTCAAACGAATTGCATATCATATGATTTCTCGATTGCCGGCAAACGTACAACTGGAAGACATGATACAGGCAGGGATGATAGGACTTTTTGAAGCATTAAAAGGTTATGACATGTCGAAGGGCGCAAGTTTTGAAACCTATGCACGTATTAGAATACAGGGAGCAATGATCGATGAAGTGAGACGCTGCGACTGGACTCCACGTTCTGTTTATAAAAAATCAAGAGAGATAGCTGAAGCAATTAGAACCGTTGAAAAACGTTTTGGCAGAGATGCAAAAGACAGTGAAATCGCAGAAGTATTAGAGCTTAATATCGACGAATATTACCGCATGGTAAAAGATGCTGCCGGTTGCCAGTTATTAAGCTATGAAGATATTGCTTTGACAGGTGGTAGTAAAGATGAATACAAAAGTGGCGACTTTAATGGGCCTTATGAACATATACAGGAAGATAATTTTAAGTGTGGACTGGTTGACAAAATTTCAAGCTTGCCAGAACGTGAAAAAATGGTTGTTTCACTGTATTACAACGAAGAATTTAATCTGCGTGAAATAGGTGAAATACTTGGTATAACTGAAGGCAGAGTTTGCCAGATACATAGCCAGGCATTGCTTCGGTTACGTGCTCGTATGAGTGAATGGACGGATAATAATAAATAATGGTTAATTGTTAATTGTCAATGGTTAATGAGCAGTGCCACATGGATGTGGCGTTTACGAACCAAAGGACGGAAAACACTGTGTTGCACTGCCTGTTGTTTATTATTTAACATGCGTGCCGGTTTTGGTTTTTCATTAACCATTAACAATTGACCATTAACCATTGCTTTTATAAGAGGTGAGATGTGGATAAAAATATGAACATACTGGTGGTGGATGATTTTTCTACCATGCGGCGCATAGTAAAAAATCTGTTAATGGAAATTGGCTTTAAGAATATAGACGAAGCTGATGACGGAAAAACAGCATTGCCGATTTTAGAAAAAGGTGGCATCGATTTTTTAGTCACAGACTGGAACATGCCGGGTATGACAGGTCTTGATTTACTCAAATCAGTACGTGCCAATCCAGAACTGTCATCAATACCCGTATTGATGGTCACAGCAGAAGCCAAACGCGAACAGATTATGGAAGCAGCAGCATCAGGTGTGAATGGTTATGTGGTCAAACCTTTTACCGCCGACACACTGAGAGAAAAAGTCGATAAAGTGTTTGCCAGACTGGAGAATAGCTGATGCAAAGTTCAACAGCAGTAGAGCAAAAAACAAATAATTCAGAACTTATTCAAATGGCACAGGAATATTTAACACAATTACAAAATGGCAATGAAAAACAGGCTGAAATGGTTTTGCAGGACATTAACCAGCTAAGCAGCACGGTATCTGAAAGCATAGAATCTGAAAACAGATCATCTGAAAGCGACTCATCTGAACATGATTTATATTCCAGAGTAGGAGCACTGACTCGTAAATTGCACGACAGTATGAGCAGCTTTATGAATGATACACGCATTCATATGATGACAAATGAGGATATGCCTGATGCCAGACAACGGCTCCAGCATGTTGTCGAATTAACCGAGAAATCCGCACACACAACAATATCATTAATTGAACACAGCAATCCATTATTGCTAAAAATGCAGGTAAAAGCAGTGATGTTGCAGCAACAGTCCATCACTCTAAACAAAGACCTCGATGATTTTTTGCAACTGGTTGAGCTCTCTTCAAAAGATATAATTAATGATTTAAAAGAAATAATGCTGGCACAGAACTACCAGGATCTGACCGGCCAGGTTATTCAGCGAGTGAGTACGCTGGTTCAGGAAGTAGAAAATAATCTGTTATCCCTGTTAAAGACAAGTAATAAAGAAACAGAAAGCCATGCTATGCAGATAGAAATTGTAGAGAAGAAAAAAGAGAAAGATAATAAAGGACATGGCCCCGTTGTACCCGGTGTCACTAAAGGTGATGTATTAAATTCGCAGGAAGATGTTGACGACCTGTTGGCCTCACTTGGATTTTAGACAGAACAGGTTTTAGATAGAACCCTGGCAGGAAAAACATGAGCATAGATAACGAAATATTACAGGATTTTCTGGTTGAAGCGGGCGAATTATTTGATCAGTTAAATGATCAGTTTGCTGAACTGGAAAAGTCACCGGAAGATATTGACATAATAAATGCCATTTTTCGTGCATATCATACAATAAAAGGTGGTGCAGGCTTCATGAAACTGATGCCGATGGTAGAAGTATGTCATCGTGCTGAAGATGCGATTAACCAGTTACGTCAGGGTGAAAGACAGGTAACGGATGAGTTGATTGATGTCATGTTTCAGACGCTGGATGAACTCGAAGATATGTTTAATTGTGTCCGTGCTGGTGATGAACTTGATGATGCCAATGCTGAATTACTGGAACAACTTGATGCCCTGTTATCGCAGAATGTCACGCAAGGCGCAGCACAGGAAGATGAGAAAAAAGTAGGCGAAGATATAACAAAAGCTGATATAACAGATACAGAGCTTAATGAGATCACTGAACAAAGTATGGATGACGAATTTGAAGCCATGCTGGCAAACAGTAACAATGAAATAACTAATGAACCGGATAGTGGTATAGCAGATGGTTTAATTACGGACGATGAATTTGATGCCGTACTTGATCAGCTACATGGTAAAGGTAAGCATGGTAAAGGCAGACAAAAAGTAATCACTAAAAATACGCAAACACAAACAGACTCCGACCTGATTAACGATGATGAATTTGATGCGGTACTCGACAAATTACATGGCAAAGGAAAACATGGTTGTGTTGCAGAAACCGATAAAAAAACTGTCGATAAACCAACTATCGATCAACAAGCTGTGGCTAGTGACTTAATCACCGATGACGAATTTGAAGCAGCACTTGATCAGTTACATGGTAAGGGGAAAGGTCCTCGCATCATTTCAGATAACAATGTAAGCACCTTACCCATAGAAGCTGAAAGTATGGAAACAAATGAGGCTAAACAAGAATCAACAACTCATAAAAAATCAAAAACAGAGAAACCAAAAGAAAAAAAAGTAAAAGACAAGTCAGCAAACAAGCCGCAATCAGACAGTACCATTCGTGTTGATACCGCCCGTCTTGACGACATTATGAACCTTGTTGGCGAACTAGTGTTAGTGCGAAATCGTTTAACCACACTAAAACATGAAACTAAAAACACCAGTCTGTCTGATGCAATATCAACCCTGGAACTGGTGTCGTCCGAACTGCAAAGTTCGGTAATGAAAACACGAATGCAGCCAATCAAAAAAGTATTCAGCCGTTTTCCTCGGGTTATTCGTGACCTTGCCAGAAAACTTAAAAAAGACATTAATCTTGAATTAATTGGTGAGGAAACCGATTTAGATAAAAGTCTGGTAGAAGCATTAGCCGACCCGTTAATCCACCTGGTACGAAATGCTGCCGACCATGGTATTGAATCGCCACAGGATCGTTTTGAGTCAGGAAAATCCAGACAGGGAAAAGTAACACTTAGCGCAAAGCAGGAAGGTGATCAAATATTGTTGACAGTCAGTGATGACGGTAAAGGCATGGATCATAATGTATTGCGCAAAAAAGCAGTCGAAAAAGGCATGATGTCTGAAGATGCAGCCAGTAGCCTCAGTGATAAAGAAGCTTATAATCTGATATTTGCTGCAGGCTTTTCCACAGCAACCGAAGTTTCCGATGTATCAGGCCGTGGCGTTGGTATGGATGTCGTTAAAACAAGAATCAATGAATTAAATGGCAATGTTGAAATTGATTCCGTGCTGGGTGAAGGCTCAGTCATTAGTATTTATCTACCGCTAACGTTAGCGATACTACCAACATTAATGATTAGATTAAACCAATATCAATTTGCCTTGCCATTATCGAATGTACTTGAAGCCTTTAACATGAAACCCGATCAGATAAACGTGGTTGACGGCCATGAAGTCATTCGGGTAAGAGATAAACCACTACCGCTATTTTATCTCAGTCCGTGGTTAGTTCAAGGTGCGTACTTTTCAGGGCCGGAAACATCACAAAAAGTAATTGTTGTACAAATGGGTAACCGACGATTTTGCCTGGTTGTCGATCATATTGCCGGTCAGGAAGAAGTTGTTATTAAACCATTGGGCAAG
>JAFLJY010000258.1 GCA_022712755.1 Gammaproteobacteria bacterium | reverse complement strand
AGATTCACTGCGCTATGCGCAACAATATCGGCAATACCACACATATGAAAACTCTTTAGGGTGCTGATTGAGGAGTAAATAGATTTTCAGGGACATATCCCTGAATAACAATAGCGGTGCTTTCAAACCATTGCAATAATGTTGATGACTGCCACCATTGCGCTTCCGGCAATGGCGTCATGGTGCCGATAACAACAAAAATAAGAATAATTAAGCCACCGCGTAATACACCAAATGCCACGCCAAAAACACGATCGGCACCTGATAAACCGGTTTTATTCACTAGCTGGGATACCAGTTTATTCACTAAAGCGCCCACCATCAGTGTAAGTATAAATAGCACAGCAAAACCGATAGCCTGACGCACGGCTTCTGATTCAATATTACCGGGTAAAACATCGGCTAATTGTGAAGCAAATGTAGCTGCCAGCCAGATAGCAACAATCCAGCTTGCCAGCGAGATAGCTTCTTTAACAAAACCCCGTAGCAAACTAAATAAAGCTGACAGGACAATTACAAATATTACGACTACGTCTACGACTGCCATGAAGGTCACATGTGTTTTTCTAAAGGGGTATTATACGCTTTTGAGCGTTAGGGTTAAGGGTGATTAACCACATACGCATCTATTTTGTGTGATTTCCTGAGGTCTTTTTTCCATTTATCCAGCACACTACGCTCCAGTTCTGGCCCCACTTTTACCCTGTAAGTGGACTTTCCATTAGACTGCGATTTTTGAACAAAGGCGGCATAACCGGCTTTTCTCAATGTATTGCGAAACTTTACGGCATTCTCATTGCTGCTAAAATTACCAACCTGCAAGGCATATGATTTAATCGCTTTTTCATGTGGCTTTTTCGGGTCAGACTGAAGCGCAGCATCCTGTTGAATTTTGATTTTTTCTAATGGTGTTGGTATCGGCGCAAGTTTTTTTTGGGTTAACGGCGGGAACTCAGGCTTATCTTTAATTTCAATATCCTGCACCTGTCTGGATTTGTAACCAGAGCCATCCAGCAAGGCCGGTATAAAAATAACGCCCAGGGTGACCAGCACAATCGCACCCACAACACGTTGCTGTAATTGTGTTTCCATAGATTTTATAGACCCCCATCTTTTTTATAGACTTCCATAGACTCCACAACTTTTATACTCATCTCTGAAAAAAACCCCATAGCTTCGGCAACCGTATAAAACGAACCAAAAACAATAATCCGGTCATTTTTGTTCGCTTTTGATAAAACCAACGCACAGGCCTGTTTCACTGATTCTGCTGGCAAAATAGCATCAGATAATATTTTACACTGATTTTCCTGCCTGTTTACCTTAATAAAATCATCAGGCAAACTCTCTATCAATGCCCGTACAGACAAACCACGCGGTGTGTTTTCCAGCCCGGCAAAACACCAGTTATCAATTTCTGCCGAGAGTGACTCTATAACACCTTTTATGTCCTTGTCTGCCAACATTGCTACTATTGCCCACGTTCTGCCCCAGGTTCTGGAGTCGTCACTGACACCGGCAACGGCGCTGGATTTTAATTGCGAAGCCAACGCCTGCGCTGCTTGCAGGTTATGCGCAACATCGACATAAACCTGCGGTTTTGTATGGATTTGTTGAAAGCGTCCTGGCAAGCTTATTTGCTTTAAGGCACTGGCTATTACTGCTCTAAAGGGTTTCATTGACTGCATGCCAGGTAACAATTTTTTTGCCTGCAGCGCCTGTAAAGCCATTACTGCAGTAGCTGCATTGGCATATTGAAACTGACCGGTTAAACAGGGTTCTGGCAAATCAGATAAACCTGCATAGCAGCTTTTCAAACTCCAGCACCCATCTGCATCATTTATATTAACTTTATAATCACGACCCAGGCGAATAAATTCGCACTGCAGCTCATCCGCCCGTTGAACAACGCTAGCGGGCACATCAGGTTCACCACAAATCACTGGTTTCCCGCTGCGAAAAACACCGGCTTTTTCATAACCAATCGATTCTCTATTATCACCCAGCCACTCTACATGATCGATTGCTACCGAGGTTAATACACTAACATCGCTGTCCATGATATTCACCGCATCCAGTCGACCACCCAACCCGACTTCCAGGATAACCAGATCAGGTTGTTGTTTAAAAAACAAATCAATGGCTGCAAGTGTGCCAAATTCAAAATAGGTTAGCTGGTTGTCACCACGCGCCTGATCTAAACGTTCGAATGCGGCACACAATACATCATCATCAACTGGCTGCCCGTTAATTTTAATACGTTCGTTATACTTAAATATGTGGGGCGAGGTGTAACAGCAAACGTCTAAACCCGCTGACATCGCCATTGCTTCTAACATGGCAACAACAGAGCCTTTACCGTTAGTGCCGGCAACGGTGATTAATGGACAGTTAAATGAGCTTGATAAACCCGCCTGTATCAGCACACGGCTTACACGGTCAAGACCTAAATCAATTTCTTTGGGGTTAAGACTTTCCTGCCAGCTGAGCCAGTCGTTGAGATGGTTAAATCGCATGAAGTGCAAAAAGTTTGTAAGATTAAAAAATGTTTTTTATGTGTCCGTTAACGGTCATTAGCGGGCATTCAAAATCAAAAGCAATAGTCCACGAAGAACGCAAAAGACGCGAAAAAAGAAAAAACAATAATAGTATCGTAGGGTGGATAAGCATAGCGCATCCACCATTTACAACCGCAAGCGATGGTGGATGCGCTTTGCTTATCCACCCTACTATCTAAAAACAAAAAATATTTTCTTTGCTTTTTTCGCGTCTTTTGCGTTCTTCGCGGACGAATGTTTTTCAGCTTTTCCAACGTCAGCTATGTGTCGATAGCAGACAGCCATAAAAACACTGCAGCTGTATTGAAACGATTTAAACCGTTTGAGTTGCTGGTTTATTCGACAACATTAATACCAGGCTAGCAATACGATCACGCAAATCACGACGATCAACTACCATATCAATAGCACCATGCTCCAACAGGAATTCACTGCGCTGAAAACCTTCCGGTAATTTTTCGCCAACAGTTTGCTCAATCACACGTGGCCCTGCAAAACCAATTAGCGCCTTAGGTTCGGCAATATGTATATCACCTAGCATAGCAAAACTGGCAGACACACCACCCATGGTTGGATCGGTTAATACAGAAATATAGGGAATCCGGTTCTGAGCAAGACGGGCCAGTACTGCACTGGTTTTTGCCATTTGCATTAATGAAAACAATGCTTCCTGCATTCGCGCACCGCCGGAAGCGGAGAAGCAGATAAAAGGGATTTTCTCTTCTAATGCGGCTGTAGCAGCCAAAAGAAAACGCTCGCCAACAACGCTGCCCATTGAGCCACCCATAAAGCGAAAATCGAATGCCGCCACAACCACAGGCACACCTTTCACTTTACCTTTTAAGGCAATCAGCGCATCTTTTTCGCCTGTGTTTTTCTGCGCCTGCAGCAAACGGTCTTTATATTTTTTACTATCTTTAAATTTATATTTATCAAAGGGGATCAGGTTAGCGCCAATTTCTTCGGTGGGCGAATCATCAAGAAATATTTCGAGTCTTCTGCGTCCAAAAACTCGCATGTGATGATTACACTTGGGACAAACATCAAGATTACGTTCCAGTTCTGCGCGGTATAAAACGGCATTACAGGAAGTGCATTTAGTCCATAAACCTTCGGGCACTCCGCGCTTGGTACTGCTATCAGTTCGGATGCTTGTGGGCATTAATTTCTCAAACCAGCTTGGTGCCATGTGTTTATACCTGTAAAAAGTTTTATGTTTTATGTTGTATGTTTTTACTGCACACTGACAACTTATAACCTATAACTGCAAAATTAAAGACCATCTAGCGCACTGCGCATTGCCAATAGTGTATCACTGATTTCTTGAATAATTATAGACCTTTCTGCTTCTGTTTTACCACTGTTTAATGTCATTTTTTTAACCAGTGCGCTACCTACAACGACAGCATCTGCACAAACACCAACTTTTGCTGCTGACTCAGCAAGATCGGAAGAGC
>JAFLJY010000078.1 GCA_022712755.1 Gammaproteobacteria bacterium | reverse complement strand
GGCCGACCCGCAATTTTCCGGGCAGACCAAAGAGCGTTTATCCTCGCGTGAATGTGCAGCCTTTGTTTCTGGTGTGGTTAAAGATGCCTTTAGTTTATGGCTGAATCAACATACTGAAGCCGGTGAATCCATTGCTATGCTGGCCATTGAAAATGCACAAAAGCGACTGCGTGCCGGCAAAAAAGTCATCCGTAAAAAAGTAACCAGTGGGCCAGCACTGCCAGGTAAGTTATCCGATTGTTCATCACAGGATCTAACCCGCACTGAATTGTTTCTTGTGGAAGGAGACTCTGCTGGCGGCAGTGCAAAACAGGCACGCGACCGAATATTTCAGGCTATCATGCCGCTACGTGGGAAAATTTTAAATACCTGGGAAGTGGAACACGACCAGGTATTAGCCTCGCAGGAAGTGCATGACATGTCCGTTGCCATAGGTGTTGACCCTGGCTCCTCCGATTTAAAAGGCTTGCGTTACGGAAAAGTTTGCATACTTGCCGATGCCGATTCAGACGGTTACCACATAGCAACCTTATTATGCGCGTTGTTCCTGCGCCATTTCCGACCACTGGTTGAAGCTGGACACATTTATGTTGCCATGCCGCCGCTGTTTCGTATTGATATTGCCAAAGATGTTTATTATGCGCTTGATGAATCCGAAAAACAGGGCATATTAGATCGCATCGAAGCCGAAAAAAAACGTGGCAAAGTCACCGTAACCCGTTTTAAAGGGTTGGGTGAAATGAATCCAATGCAACTGCGAGTGACCACTTTAGCCCCCGATACGAGGCGGCTGGTACAACTCACCCTGGGCGAAGGCAATGCCAGCCACAGTATGCTTGATATGTTGCTGGCAAAAAAAACGTGCACCTGATCGTAAGGCGTGGTTGGAGCAGAAAGGGGCACTGGCAGAAATATAAAAAACAGTTTTAAGTTGTAAGTTTCAAGTTAACAACTTACTGCCTGCTGACTTAACACTTGTAACTTACAACTTATAACATCGTTTCATTATGACATCACAATCAGAACTAGAATTCGAAAGCATAGAAAAACTGCCACTGGCAGAATTTACAGAAAGAGCGTATTTAGATTATTCCATGTACGTCATTTTAGACCGCGCCCTGCCGTTTATTGGTGATGGTTTAAAACCGGTGCAACGTCGCATTGTTTATGCCATGTCTGAATTAGGCTTGAATGCCTCGTCCAAACATAAAAAATCGGCACGTACTGTCGGTGATGTATTGGGTAAATATCACCCGCACGGTGACAGTGCCTGTTATGAAGCTATGGTGTTGATGGCGCAGCCGTTTTCTTATCGTTATCCGCTGGTGGATGGGCAGGGTAACTGGGGCGCACCGGATGACCCGAAATCATTCGCTGCCATGCGTTATACCGAGTCACGTTTGGCGCATTATTCTGAAGTTTTATTAACGGAGCTGGGCCAGGGTACGGTGGACTGGAAACCCAACTTTGATGGTAGCCTTGATGAGCCTGAGTTTTTACCAGCAAGATTGCCCAATGTTTTATTAAATGGCGGTACTGGCATTGCGGTCGGTATGGCAACAGATATACCACCCCATAATATAAAAGAAGTGGCGAGTGCCTGTGTGCGCTTGTTGGAAAGCCCGAAATCCACACTTGATGAATTGTGTGAGCATATTCAGGGGCCTGACTTTCCTACTGAAGCAGAAATTATCACGCCTAAAAAAGACATACTTGAAATTTATCAAACCGGTCGAGGTGGCATCCGGCAGCGTGCTGTTTATGAAATAGAAGAGGGTGTGGTCATCATTACTGCACTGCCTTATCAGGTGTCGGGCAATAAAATTTTAGAGCAAATCGCGGCGCAGATGAATGCGAAGAAATTACCCATGGTGGAAGATTTACGCGATGAATCTGATCATGAAAATCCAACCCGATTGCTCATTATGCCCAGATCTGGCAGAGCGGCCAACCGAGTGAATATTGATGAGTTGATGGCGCATCTTTTTGCCACTACTGATCTGGAGCGCAGCTACCGTGTCAACATGAATATGATTGGCATTGATGGTCGTCCACAGGTGAAAGACCTGCGCTCGTTGTTAGAAGAGTGGCTGAAGTTTAGAACCATCACTGTACGTCGTCGCCTACAGTGGCGACTGGATAAAGTAAACAAACGTCTTCATATACTGGATGCTTTATTAATTGCATTTTTAAATATCGATGAAGTCATTGCTATTATTCGAGAAAATGACAAACCTAAACCGGTGTTAATGGCACGTTTTCAAATCACTGATATTCAAGCTGAAGCGATTCTTGATTTAAAATTAAGGCATCTGGCAAAACTTGAAGAAATGAAAATTCGAGGCGAGCAAAGTGAACTGGCGGAAGAACGTGATTATTTAGAAAAGATACTGGCTTCGGCAGCACGTTTAAAAACCCTGATCCGAAAAGAAATTATTGCTGATGCAGAAAAATATGGCGATGACCGACGTTCACCGATTGTTGAGCGCAGTGTGGCACAGGCGCTGGATGAAACTGCATTACTACCAAGTGAAGCCATTACCGTGGTGTTATCAGCTAATGGCTGGGTGCGTTCGGCGAAAGGCCACGAAATTGACGCGATGAAATTAAATTACAAAGCTGGCGATACTTATCTGGCATCGGCGCCGGGTAAATCTAATCAGCTGGTGGTGTTTTTAGATTCTGCCGGTCGTGCCTACACCTTACCGGCGCATAAATTACCTTCGGCCAGAGGTCAGGGTGATCCGCTTAGTGGCTATTTTACGCCAACCCCGGGTTCGCATTTTGTAAGCGTTATTATCGGCAAGCCGGATGATCTGTACCTGTTAAGCAGTAATTTTGGTTATGGTTTTGTGGTGCGATTAGGAGATATGCAGGCCAATGCAAAAAAAGGTAAAGCCGTGCTTAATGTCGGTAAGCAGGCGCTAGCGTTGCCACCGGTAAAAGTGAATGGTTTAGAAACCGATCAAATAGCAGCGGTGAGTTCAGCCGGTCATTTCTTGTTGACACCGGTTGTACAACTGCCACAAATGGCAAAAGGCAAAGGTAATAAAATTATTAATATTCCGGCAAAACTGTTAAAAGCGGGTGATGAACTTGTTGCCGCAATAGCCGTCATACCCGAAGGCGGTAAGCTGGTTATCCATTCTGGAAAAAAACATAAAACCATGAAAGCGGCTGAGCTGGAAGGTTACGCCGGTGAAAGAGGTCGCCGCGGGTCAAAATTATCACAGGGTTATCGTGTGGTTGATAAACTTGTTGTGGGATAATTATTTGTACCCTTGAAAAAGGTTTTGGTGTCACCATTTTTTCACCAGTAGTAGCACATCCTTGTGCTACTACTGGTGAAAAGTATTTTGATTTTATATTTGAGGTTTACATGAAACGCATCGCTTTATTTTTGGTGACCAACCTGGCGATTATGGTTGTGTTAAGTATCGTGTTTAATTTATTAGGCATTGATAACCTACTGGCAGAAAATAATGTTGATCTTGATTTGCAGGCACTGCTGGTGTTTTCTGCCGTAATCGGTATGACGGGCTCATTTATATCACTGGCAATTTCTAAGTGGTCTGCAAAACGAATGACTGGTGCGCAGGTAATTGCCCAGCCACAAAATAAAACGCAGAAGTGGTTGCTTGAAACTGTACAACGCCAGGCGGCACAGGCGGGCATAAAAACACCTGAAGTTGCCATTTATCAATCGCCCGATGTCAATGCGTTTGCCACCGGTATGAGTCGTAATAATGCCCTGGTTGCTGTCAGTAGTGGTTTGATTGAAAACATGAAAATGGATGAGGCAGAAGCGGTGCTGGCACATGAAGTCAGCCATGTTGCCAATGGTGATATGGTGACTCTGGCATTAATTCAGGGCATAGTGAATACTTTTGTTATTTTTGCCTCACGGGTTGTTGGCCATATTGTAGATCGTGTGATCCTTAAAAATTCGAGTGGTCACGGCATTGGATTTTTTGTATCATCAATGATTGCGCAGGTTGTTTTTGGCATTTTAGCCAGTACTATTGTTATGTACTTTTCCCGAGTAAGAGAATTTAAAGCCGATGCCGGCGCAGCAGAACTTGTCGGCAGTGATAAAATGGTTGCAGCCTTGCAGCGTTTACAGCGACTCCATCAACCATCAAGTTTGCCTGAGCAGATGGCGGCGTTTGGTATTAATGGGGGCTTTGCAGAAGGCTTTAAAAAATTGTTTTTAAGTCACCCACCTCTGGAAGAGCGAATTGCAGCACTGAGAAGCAAGGGTTAATGGTTAATTATTAATTGTTAATGAAAAATGAGTGCTAGCCACACTTACATTAACCATTAATCATTAATCATTAATCATTAATCATTAATCATTAATCATTAATCATTAATCATTAATCATTGCTTTCACCTATCCCGACATTTCGGTAAAATCATAGTCCATGGTCGGTAAAGGTTCCTGCAGGAAGTAGCCCTGGATAAAATTAACCCCCATGCCCCAGAGTATGGATAAACTGGTTGCATCTGGCACGTGTTGTGCGATGGTCAGCTTGCCTAATTTGGAAGCCTCTTCTGCAAGCGTTCTGATAGACTCCTGATTTTTCGGGTTGTTTGTCAGGCTATCCATAAAGCTGCGTTCTATTCGTACATAATCGACATGAATATGATCAAGTAGCTGGAACGGGTTAGCGCCAGTACCGAAGTCATCCAGTATGAAACCACAGTTAAGCTTTTTCAGGTCATGTGACAGGCTTTTTGCATTTTTTAAATGGGTCACTGCAATGGTTGCTTTCACTGCAAAGTTTAATGTGTTGGCAGGTATTTGTTTGTCTTTAATTTGGTAACTGAGCCAGTCTATTAAGGTTTTATCCTTAATAGAAGCTGCAGATAACTTAATAAAAAAACGAGTGCGTTTGCCTGTTTTTTTTCTGAGATTATATTCCTGAATGGTTTTATACAATACCCATCGATCTATAGCGATAGCCATGCCAACACGCTCTGCGGCAGGCAGAAAATCCTGTGGCATAATGAGTGGTTCTTTGTCTTCTGTTTGCATTCTAACAAATACTTCATAACGCTCATCTGTGTCACCGTGCAGGCTGACAACGGGTTGGTAATGCAGCAGAAATTTGTCGTTTTTTAGGGCATCAGTGAGTTGTACTTTGAATCTTGCATCAACATCATGTCGCGTTAATTCGCCTTTTTGTGGCGTATAGGTGACGATCTGGTTTGTGCCTTTTTCAGTAGCAATACTGATGGCTTTTTCAGAGCGGGCGAAAATATCGTCGTAGTCAGGCGAATCACTGTCTATAAGTGTAATACCAACACAACATGTGGTGTTGATCTGAGCACCATGGACAGTGGTTTCAAATTGTGATATTGCTTTTTGAAGTTGTGCGGCATAGCTTTCAATATTATCGATTGTGTAGTTGATCGCTATGAGAGCAAAACAGTCATGTGTGTACCGCGAAAGAGTGTCACCATCATCGGCTGCTTCACTTAATGTTTTTGCTGCGTCAATAATATATTGGTCTGCATCTATAACGCCAACGGTGTTTTTTATATCATGAAAATTATCGATTTTAATTTCCAGCAAGGCAGCCGTATATTTTTCCTGCTGACAGTCTGAGATAACCGCTTCAAGTTTTTCAATACAGTATTGACGATTGAACAAACCGGTTAGCTGGTCTTTTTGACTGAGTAGTTTAAGCTGACGTTCTAGTTCTTCGGATGCCGCATCTTCTTTGCGAATAATTATCTGTATGCAGGGTTCGCCATCAATTTGTGCGGGCGAAAACTCCATTTCACCGCTAAATTCTGTGCCGTCAGCTTTGAGCAATTGCGTCTCAAACTTTTCGATGCCGCCTTCAGTTTGCAGGTAAGCGCGTAAAAATGATTTGAGTTCATCACGGCCGTCGTTAGTAACCATGTCAAGCACAGGCATGCCTTCAAGCTCGTCAGATTCAGCAATATCAAACATGTTTAGATAGGATCGGTTGGAATATACGTGCATGCCTTCATGGATGTAAGCAATAGCATCGCGCGAGCTATCGAGTAATGAAGCACAGCGTTTTTCAGATTCGTTAAAGGCTTTTTTGCAGTAGCTGACTTGTTTGCGATTAATTAAAGACTGGTATTCGCGCGTAATAATTAATAACAGGTGGTCGATGTTATTAAAATAGCAGGCATCTACAGCACCCGTACGCATTGCGCTTACCACATCTACGGGTATATTCCCGGATTCATTTCTGCTAACCGAGATGACGCGACAGATCCCTGTCTTTTTATCTTTGTTAAGGCAGGTTATGGTTTCTTTAAGAGAGATTAGCTCCAGGCCTTCGAAATAAATGATGATGTCCGGAATATGTTGCTTTATAGCATCAGTTAAGTCTTCGTCATCTTCAACGCGAGTTGATCTTGCAGTGTAACCTGCGGCCCTTAATTTGCTGACAATTATTTCTTCGCTATCGAAGGAGTCATCAATGATAATTAAGTTAATTGTTTTTTCTTCCATTTATTGGGCTCTCAAAAAATCTGATGGTAACCAGGGCTGAAATAGCTGAGGTGTCTCAGAAACATCCTTATAGCGATGACCAGAGTTCATCAAAGTCATCTTTGTTTTTTGTTGTTGTTTCTGTTTCTTTCGCTTTTTTTCTTAAACGTTGGTCTTTAGTGTTTTTAAAGGTAAATTGAGTGAATGAGCCAGTATGTTCTTTCGTGGAATCGAGGGTTATATTAAGCTTGTTGTCTATTGTTTGAATCACAAGTTTATCATTTGTTTTAAATGCGTGCGCAGGGAGCAGGGTGCTTGATGGCTGTTTTAATGCTTTTATTCCCGGTAGCATTAAACAGTCAAAAGGAATTTCGTCTCGATGGTTAAAACGTTGTGCCGTTACGCTTACAACTTTTGGTGATATTACCTGGACACCTATTTCCAGGCCCTCCTTTTGGGTAAACTGCATCCAGCGTATGATTCCGATACGCCATTGGAAATGTTTTTTTGTTTCAAATTCCTGTAGTGCAATTAATTCACCAATTTGTGCTTTAGACGTGTCGTCAGAATCCCAGCGTAGACAGTAGCCACCGGCACTAATATTAACGATTTTCCAGTGAAAATCGGTTGTCTGGTTTAAATTGATCGGACCTTCATCTGTACGTTTTTTTTCAGCGGCATAGGTCTCTGTCAGTACGCGACCTTTAGCCACCATATCCCAGGCATCATTTTTATCATCAGCAATTTGGAAATGTGTGATATACCCCTGTTCTTGTTTGTCAGCATCAGTGGTTATTGATTGCAGGGTGAAATCAGGGTCTTGTTTTATTGAAGCGGTGGTTCGTATAAAGCTGGGTTTTGTTTCAAGTTTTTTATTTTTTTGCAGTGAGGAACGGATAGTTATAGCGGCAAGTTTCAGGCCAATAGCAACATTAATCTGACCATGGTGATCTGCGCGTACGAATCGACGTTTTGTGTCTTTTGCCCAGGCGTTGACCAGTAATTCAAGGGTTTCTACTGGGATGGTGTCGCCGGTGGCAATTTTTTGTTTATTTTGCTGGCTAATAATGTTTTCGACATGGCTGATTAATTTGTCTGCATTTAATATGAGGATGCCCGCGTCATTGGTGAAATCATTTTTGTCAGGGTAATCAGGTGCGCAATCTTCAGAGTTTTTTATGTGAAAAGCATGTTCAATTAATGTTTCAGTATCATGATGATGGATGCTGGTGTGTTGTGACCATTGATAAAGTTTTTTAAAGAGACGTTCATTATCGCTTTGTCTTAATGTGGTAGGACGCGCCAGTGCAAACAGTAATATTTGTTTGTAACTATTTTCAATGGTGATTTTTTCCTGCTCATGCTCCTGATCAATGATGATGTTGTTTGCCAGCTTTTTACTTTCGGCAAAAGCATAAAGTTGGTGCACTTCAAGCCACAGGTTTTTAGGGCAGGGCGCGTAAATATCTGATGAGCGAAGCAAATTTTCTGCTAGATAGTTGATGGCTCGGCAAATAGCAATGCTGAGCGTTTTATCATCAATTTTAGTATCGGTATCAGTAGCCGCTTCATAAATGATAATTTCGTAGCCATTAATTAATTCACGCAATATAGACTGGTTTAAATTGACGATTTTCTGGCTTTTAACAGGTAGCGGCAGAGTGCGATTAATAAAATATTTTTCAAGGTTGTTAAATATGTTACGTGCCTGTTCACGTAACATTTCCAGGTTTTCCAGTCGATGTTTGTTCGGCATCAACTGGCGATTCTGGTCACGCAATATCTGGAATGTTTGCCTGGTTAATTCGCCCATGTTAGCAAAGGGCAGGGCTGATAAAGCCTTCTTTAATTGTCGAGGGTTGCTCGGGCTTGAGTCTGCAGTTGGCGCATGTTGTTGTGGTAAGTGTAATCTCATTATTATATGATGCTGCTTTTCATTTCTAAGTCATTGTTATAGTAGAAAAAACCAATAACCCGACATTTTTTATAATTATTCCATGGTTGATCGTAAGTGTAGCCTAGACTTATTGAAAAGTTACAATTGTGTAGTTTTTGACTTGTTTCCGGCGATTTCCTGTACCATTCGTGGCACCAGATAACCGGGTAATTGTTCTTCCATTTCTTTTTTCATTTGAAGTGCAGCTGTTGTTGTCACTTTAAAATGCATGGCACCTTTGACCGGGTCGAGTAAATGCAGGTAATAAGGTAAGGTTTTACATTGAAATAACCGCTTGCTCAAGCTGACTAATGTTTCGGCATTATCATTTACGCCTTTAAGTAAAACGCTTTGATTTAGTAGAGTAATGCCTGCCTGCTGTAGAAGATGTAATTTAGTATATTCAGCGTGCTGTAGTTCATTTGCGTGGTTTGCGTGTATGACCATAACAATTTGAAACCTGGATGACTGTAATAACTGTAGTAGACCGTTATTAATACGGCCTGGTAAAACCACGGGTAATCGTGTGTGAATACGTAGAGTGTGAAGGTGTTTGATGGTTTCCAGTTTTTTGATAAGACTGGTCAGTTTTTCATTATCAAGCATTAAAGGGTCGCCACCACTTAATATAATTTCTTCAACTTCTGTATGCTCCTTTAAATAGTCCAGCACAGGGTTCAGAACTTTATTGGAGCACGATGCTTGTTGATAGGGATAATGACGGCGGAAACAATAACGGCAGTGTATAGCACAGGCACCTGTAGCGACAAGCAAAATACGACCATGATATTTATGTATCAACCCCTGAGATATTTGTGCGTCGAGGTCGCCGACAGGGTCGTGCAAGCCGTATTGTTGTATTGTCGGGTGTGTTTCTTTATTTAATGGTAAAACCTGTTGTAACAAGGGATCGTTGATGTCGCCTATCTGTATTTTGTTGATATAGCTTTGTGTTACCAGACATTTGAAGTCGTTCTGGATGTTGATTGTGTCAATTTGATGGCCAAGATCCAGTTGGTCGAGTAAATTGACAACAGATGTTGTCGCATTTGCCAGCTCTTTTTTCCAGAGAGAGTCGGTGTTGTCAGCTAATGCTGCAATTTCAAACGGTGCTGATGTCTTGTTAGGTTTGGCAAATAATTTAACGGGATGTGACATACAGGTGCTGGCATTTAAGTTTGTGATATTTAAGTTATGGGCAATACAGGGTAATATAGTATTGCATTTATTTGTGATCATTTACGTTAACAAAGGCAAGAGTTTAACATGGCAACATACAGTACTAACCAGTTTAAAAATGGCTTGAAGATTATTATGGATAATGATCCCTGTTCTATAACAGAGAACATTATGGTTAAGCCTGGTAAAGGTCAGGCATTTAATCGGGTTAAGATGAAAAATCTGAAAACAGGAAGGGTTTTAGAGCGCACTTTTAAATCAACAGAGTCGGTTGAAGCTGCTGATGTTGATGAAATGAATGTTGAGTATTTATACAGTGACGGTGAATACTGGCATTTTATGGATCCCACCAGCTTTGAACAGTACGCTGCAGATGCGGTTGCAGTTGGTGATACGGCAAAATGGATAAAAGGGCAGGAAGTCTGTGTCATGACATTGTGGAATAGTTCACCTATCTCGATTGCTGCGCCAAACTTTGTTGAGCTGGCAGTGGCGCAAACAGACCCTGGTTTAAAAGGTGATACCGCCCAGGGTGCAACTAAACCCGCCACTTTGGAGACTGGCAGTGAAGTGAAAGTACCGCTGTTCATTAATGAGGGTGATGTTTTAAAAATTGATACACGTACCGGCGAATATGTCTCACGTGCCTGAGTTTTGTGGTTAAAGAATAATAGTATCCACAGATGAACACAGATGAACACAGATTTTTAAAACATAATTTTTTTATCTGCGTTTATCTGCGTTTATCTGCGTTTATCTGTGGAGAAATTCTTTTAAGCGCTTATGCCAATGGTTGAAAATGGCTGGCAATCATCGGCCAGCAACGAAATCCTGTTAGAAAGAGCACTGATGTTGAAAAATATCAGAGCTTTTTTTGATGAGCGAGGTGTTCTCGAAGTAGAGACACCATTATTGTCGCAATACTCCACAACTGATCCACACCTGGGTAGTTTGCAGTCACGTTTTCGTGATCAGCCCTGTTATTTAAATACCTCGCCTGAATATGCCATGAAGCGATTGCTGGCAGGCTGGAAAAAACCGATTTATCAGATATGTAAAGCCTTTCGTGATGATGAGCTGGGGCCAGGTCATAATCCCGAATTCACCATGCTGGAATGGTATCAGCCAGATTATGATGCCGGGGAATTGATGGCTGAATTAGCTGAACTGGTCACTGGCCTGTGGCAGTTAGCACAATCAAAGGAGGCAGAGTCGATAGATTATCAATCAACTCTGACCCCTTTGATTTCTTTGCTTCATACTGTGCAATTTGACTCTTTAAGTTATCAGCAGGCGTTTATAGATGTTGTTGGTATAAACCCACATAAAGCCACATCTGCTGAATGTTATCAGGCCGCCAAATCGAATAATATTGACATACCACAGGGTTTGGGGCTGACTGATGAGTTGGATGATTGGCTGGACTGGTTGCTTACTCAGCTGGTAATACCTGCCTTTAAAAAAGACAGGTTTACGTTTATGTATGACTACCCGACTTCGCAGTGTGCATTAGCAAAAATTACTAAAAATGAACAGCAAGTTCCCGTCGCTAAACGATTTGAGCTGTTTTTTGGTGAGATAGAATTAGCCAATGGTTTTCATGAGTTAACTGACGCTAATGAGCAATTACAGCGCTTCAAAAAGGAAAATAAAGCGAGAATAAAAGCCGGGCTAGACTGCGGGCATATTGATGAAAATTTTATTGCAGCATTACGCTCAGGTTTGCCTGAATGTTCTGGTGTTGCTGTTGGGTTGGACCGACTCTTAATGGTGCTTGCAAAAGCGGCACATATTGAGCAAGTGATATCTTTTCCGTGGGGAAAAGCTTGATAGATACCATAATTAAAGTAGTGGTGTCGTAGTAAAAGCTAAGCGTGACGGTTACGGTTACGGTTACGATTTTTAATAAAAAAGCATTTAGAAATAGGGCTTGATGGTCAATAGAGTTAAATTAAAATAAACCGCTGTTTTTTTTAAAGTTTATTTTAATATGTTTGGATAAATGTTAGAAAATTCTTGCTTTTTTTGCCGCCACAAGGCACTCTCCCATATTCGAGTAATCCATCTGTCAATCTGTGGATACATTTAACTTTTATTAGTATGTGTAAATGAACATGAAGGTAGCTTTGGGCATGTCAAGAATAAGTCGCATTAAAAAATTATTATGGAATTTTCCGAGAATAGTTCCATTGTATCTCACTTTAACATTTCTCGCGCTCTGGTCAGCACAGGTGCAGGCCGATAAAATAATCACGGTTGGTGTTGCTTCACACGGTGGCGCAGTCATTTTGGGTGGCAGTGTTATTCCACTTAAAGAAGTGACGCTTTCTGCACAAATGCCCGGGCGTGTTGTAAACATTGCAGGTGAAGAGGGCGATGAATTTAGTGCCGGTACTGAGCTTGTACGTATTAATGATGATGACTTACAGGCGAAAAAAGCAGCGCTTGAGGCACAGTTAAGTGCCGCTCAAAATGCAATGCAAAATGCACAGGTTCAATATAACCGGGAATTGTGGAATCCGAGCGTTTACAATCCACGGCCGATGGCGGGTATGGGTATGCCGGCCATGTTTGATGATTTTTTTCAGGGTGATGACGGCGGCAGTGGTTTTATGCCGAGCAGTGGCGGCAATAAAAGCATTGAGCGACATGCCGATTTAGTTACACAGGGTACTCAGGTTGCATCGGCGCGTTCTCGTGTCACAGAGGCTGAGTCAGGCTTGCGCGGAATTAATGCCAAGTTACGGGATACCAAAGCTATTGCACCGTTTGATGGTGTGATTATGCAAAAAATGGTTGAAATTGGCGATACCGTTCAACCAGGGCAATCATTGATTGTGTTTTCTTATACCCGATTTTTACGTTTGCAGGCAGATGTGCCAGCGCGTTTAATGCCGGGTCTGAAGAAGGGCATGGTTGTGCCTGCACGACTGGATGTGGGTAATACGTTGGTGAATGCACGTGTTGCACAAATTTCGCCGGTAGCGGATAAAAAACACCATACGGTTAGCGTTGAATTTGATTTGCCACAGGGTGTTCCTGGCGGGCCAGGTATGTATGCGGAGGTCATGATTCCTGACGTTGGTTCACCCAGTCGCGCCTTACCGGTAGTGCCTATGGCGGCGATTGACCAAAAAGGCAGTTTGCCATCCGTTCAGATACTGGATGATGAAAACAAACCTAAAATGCGTCTGGTTCGCATTGGTGAAGTGATTGATGAGAATTCAGTAACCATTTTATCGGGTCTTAAGCCGGGTGATCGCATATTGGTGCGTGGGAAATAACTGAATAGTTACATTATATGATCCTCTCGTATTGTACGTGCTTGATGATTGGCAAGTGTTCGTAGCCTGTAACACGAATAGGCTTGAACAAGTTTGAACTGTAAAGAAATATAGATAAATATCCTCATGGCTGATAATAAAGAAACGAACCAACTGGAAACAGAAAAACATAAACTCGGTCTTGCTGGCGCAACCGCAAAGGCATTCATAAACTCGCCATTAACACCGATGCTTATCATCATCTCTATCCTGATGGGATTAGCCGGCATGGCATTCACGCCCAGGCAGGAAGACCCGCAAATCTCGGTGCCAATGGTTGATGTTTTTGTCCAGTATCCAGGCGCTTCTGCAGAGCAGGTTGCCGCATTAGTTGCTAAACCGCTACAGCGTATTATGGGTGAAATGCTGGGTGTTAAGAATGTTTTTGCTGTATCACAGCGCGACTCTGCCCTTGTGGTTATCGAATTTGATGTTGGTGAAGAGATGGAGCATTCACTGATCAAACTCTACAGTAAGCTCGATTCAAACCAGGACATTATGCCGCCAGGCGTAACCTACATGGTAAAACCCAAGGCTGTTGATGATGTGCCAGGCCTGGCAGTAACGCTGTGGTCTAATGAAGTTGATGATGCTTCTTTACGTCTGATTGCTTTAGATACTCTGCAAAAATTGAGTGAAGTGGAAAACTCTAATCAGGGTTTTGTGGTCAGCGGTCGCCAGGAACAGTTACGAGTCGAAGTACTACCTGAGAAACTGTCGGGTTATGGTATTAGTTTGCCGAAACTTGCACAGGTCATTCAACAAGCTAACAGTGAAAAATCGGTAGGCGACATCGAAGCCTGGGATAAGAGTTTTAAAGTTTATACCGGTTCGTTCCTGCAGTCTGCGCAGGATGTAGAGAGTATTGTTGTTGGTATCAGTGATGGCATTCCGGTGTATATCCGGGATGTTGCTAATGTATTGCATGGGCCGTCAGAAGTGAGCCATATGGTAAACCATTATACTGGCCCTGCTAGTATTGAAACGGAAGTTGCCAATGCTGCACCAGCAGTCACTATTGCTATTGCTAAAAAGAAAGGCAGCAATGGTGTTACTGTTTATGCAAATATTCTTGAACGGCTGGAATTGTTAAAGGGTGAAATTATTCCTGATAACGTCAATGTATACATCTCACGTAATTATGGCGAAACCGCCAATGACAAAGTTAATGAACTAATTTTTAAACTGTTTATCGCAACCGCTATTGTGGTTTTGCTGGTCTGGTTTGCATTGGGCTGGCGACCTGCTGTAGTGGTTTTAATTGTTATTCCTATCGTTATTTTGTTTACCGTGTTCAGTGCCCTGATACTGGGGCTGACCATTGACCGTGTCAGCTTATTTGCCTTGATTTTCTCTATTGGCATCCTGGTCGATGATGCTATTGTGGTTATTGAAAATATTTATCGACACTGGTTGCTAGAAGAAAGTATGAGTGAGGAAGTGTCGATCAACGCTGTAGATGAAGTGGGTAATCCGACGATTCTTGCTACTTTTACCGTTATTGCTGCCCTAATGCCAATGGGGGCGGTGAGTGGCATGATGGGGCCGTATATGTCGCCAATCCCTATATTAGGATCTGTGGCGATGCTTTTTTCTCTGTTTGCCGCTTTTGCTTTTACTCCATGGCTGGCCAATAAGATAAAGCCATCATTGGAAACCCTGGAACATCATGCTAAAAAAGAGCATGAAGGTAATCAGCGCCTGGGGCGATTCTTCAAAAGAACGATTACACCATTGGTTGAAAGGAGCGTCTTAGGCTACGGTTTTTTAATGTCACTGTTTGTGATGTTCTTCGCCGCTTGTGTCATGTTTTATACCACGGCTGTTTCAGTAAAAATGTTACCGCTGGATAATAAATCTGAATTTCAGGTAGTGGTTAATTTCTCTGAAGGAACATCGTTAATTACTACCGCTAATCTCATGGCTGAATTGGCGACTGAAGCTGGACAGTTTGATGAAGTTATGTCGCTACAAACTTATGTTGGTACCGCTTCACCGTATAATTTTAATGGTCTGGTACGGCACTATTATTTAAGATCTCACCCCTGGCAGGCGGATATGCAGGTTGTGCTAACGCACAAAAGTTCTCGCGAGATAACCAGTCATGAAATTGCTGATGCTATGCGTGAGGTTATGACTCCGATCGCAAAAGCTGCGGGTGCACGAATACAGGTTGTTGAAATGCCGCCGGGTCCACCGGTATTGCAATCGGTTGTTGCTGAAATTTATGGGCCAGATGCAGAAACAAGGCGACAGTTTGCGCATGACATGACGGAAATGTTTGAAAAAGCAGGCAGTATTACCGATGTCGATAATCTAATGCAACAGCCTTTTGAAATCTGGCGCTTTGAAGTGGATCGCGATAAGGCATTACGTAAAGGCATCACCATAGACTCGATTAATACTACGCTTAAAATGGCGATGGGTGGTTTTGTTGTAGGTGATCTGAAGCGTGGATCAGTGGTAGAGCCAACTTTTATTGTCTTGCAGGTGCCATTATCTGTACGATCTGAATTCTCCCGTTTAGGTACTATTCCAGTGCAGGCACCTGATGGCTCAATGTTGCCATTGTCAGAATTAGGTCAGTTTGTTAAAGATGTAGAGCAAGATATTATTTTCCATAAAAACTTGCGAGAAGTCGAATTTGTTACCGGTGAAAATGCGGGTGAGCTAGCGGCTCCTATCTACGGCATGTTCCAGGTCGATGACATGTTAGCAGACTATATTGCACCAGACGGTGTGACAGTAGATCATGGTTTCTTCAGCGGTGGTTTTTTTGGTCCACCTGAAAATAGCAGTAAAACTGGGTTTGAATGGACTGGTGAGTGGACGGTTACTTATGAAACCTTCCGTGATATGGGTGGTGCCTTCATTCTTGCAATGATCATCATTTACATGTTGGTCGTGATCGAGTTTAAAAACTTTATTTTCCCTGCCATTATTATGGCACCCATTCCATTAACCCTTGTGGGTATCATTCCCGGACACTGGTTCTTTGGTGCAGAATTTACTGCGACATCAATGATAGGCTGGATAGCGCTTGCAGGGATTATTGTGCGTAATTCTATATTATTAGTGGACTTCACCAAACACGAAGTGCGGCGGGGTGTACCAGTCATCGATGCGGTTATAAACTCATGCCAGGCGCGTACTCGCCCAATTGTGATAACGGCATTGGCTCTAGTGGGTGGCTCAAGTGTTATTTTAACGGATCCAATTTTTGAAGGCATGGCTATTTCACTTCTATTCGGTGTTGTGGTATCCACAGCGTTGACTTTGTTTGTCATTCCACTGGGCTGTATTTCAGCTAAAAAAGCTTTTCTGTGTGAGGACGGGCGTGAGGACGGTATTGCCCGTGCCGATGCCAGTACTGGCGCTGACTCAGTTGTGGTTGAAGAAGAAGATAAAGCGCCGATATGGATGCGACTATACAGTGCAATTATAGGCCTGGTTGGCTGGATTATTGCCATCTTTGCAATGGTGTTTAATTTATTGCGTATGTTGGTTGGAATGTTATTACCGAAATCTGAACCGCCAGCATCCGAGCCACCACCGCCGGCTTCAACACCTCCGACTGCGCCAGCGCCAGCACCAGTTGAAAAGGCAGTTGCCACATCGGAAAAGACTGAAGTAAAAAAAGTAGTTATTACAGAAAAGTCTACGATTAGTGAGGATGTGCCTGCTAAGAAAGCTGTTAAAAATGTATCGGTTAAGGCTGCAGTGGCTAAGACAATCGTTACTGAAAAATCGGCAATAGCAACTCCAGTTGAAAAGCCTGCTACGACTAAGAAAGTGGTAACAAAGAAAGCAGTTACAAAAAAAGCAGCTGCTAAGAAAGCAACGGCTAAGACAGTAGCTACTACTGCAGCGGCTGCAAAGGCGGCAACTGTTAATAAAGCAGTCGTGAAGAAAGTTGCCAGGAAAAAAGTAGTTAAGAAAAAGACGGTAACAAAGGCAGTACCGGTGAAAAAAGTAGTCGCCAAAAAAATACCGTCCAAAAAGATATCATCAGGTGCTCGTCGAGGAATTCGACTGAAGAATGATGACAATTAAAGAGGATGCTCTAATGTTTTGTTGTGCCAGTACCCCGCAACACAAAAAACATATGGTTGTTTGTATGTTTGTATTGCTTGCGTTCTCTACTCTTGTGCAAGCTGAAGCAGTAAGTGATATGGATTCAGTTAGTCATGTGTCGAACACAGATAGTGAGCATGAATCCAGTGTTACTAACCTACGGCAAAGTTATAAATATCCACGTTGGCCGATACGAAGAATGGCAGCCAGGGAAGTGATTCCGCCGCCACCGCCCGGCCCTTATATGTCTTCTGCGTTGAGTGATTTTACTGTTAAAGGTCTATCCTTTTCTCGAGATTCCAGCTTTGATCGTGATGCTGATAGCGATTTTGACAGCACTAGTGACGAAGTAAATGATTCTGAATTCATACTTGATTCATCGGGTACTGAGATGGGCAGGTTTAGCCCGGACATACCGTGGCCAAAAAATCTGAAATCGAAAAACACGCGACTACCGAATCGCTGGATGCCTGACAGTGGCTACCGTTATGTTAATCCACGTGAACAACAAAAGACGGGCACCCAATTACAGAACCGACTACCATTTATGGGTGATTATGGTTATAGAATGCCTGGTGACATGTTTTCAAAAAGCAGGTTTCCAAAAAACAGGCTCCCAGAAAGCGGGGCACTTCGACCATACAGACCAATTATGAACCAGCGTGTTGAGCATAAAATGCCATCAATGGGTGTTGATTTAAGAGAGCAGGGTATTAATAATTCTAGGATGAATAATTATGGTATACGCTCAACCAACCCTGGATATCGTCGTCCTGGTAATAGAGCGGCATCTCCTACACAATAAGCAGTGATGCGATACACCTTAAAATTTTTAAAAACTGAGCGGAGAATAATCGGTCGCGTTATTGTCTTAACATATTATTAGTTAGTAGGGTGGAGTAGTGGTGCAACGATGTACCGTTAACAGCACATCCGTGTGCTACTGATGGTTCGTTAACGGTACATCCTTGCACCACTACTCCACCCTACGAATCTGCCCAGACTTATTGAGATGCTATCTTATTAATTAACATGCTGAATAGTTACAACCTCATAATCTACAAAATAATTACTGGAAGCTTTAAAACTGGTTTATTTATGGTTGTCGCGACCGTAGTGACAACAGCTATCCTGACACAGAAAAGTTTTGCCTCGCAGTCATTGTATCAATACTCTGTTCAGTTGGTCGCGGAACAAACAAACCCCTGGGCATTACCACAAACGTCAGAACAATTTATGGAATCTCAGCAAACTCCACAATTTCGTGGGCGATCTAAAGCGCAGCCCGAACGGTCTGATGTCTACCGCTTTTATTCAGGTCAGATGGGTCGATTTGTTACACCAGAGTATCTTGAATCATTGAAGCAGCAACAAATGCAAATGCAAATGATGCCGCCTATGATGCCAGAGGGAAGACAATATAATCAACGAAAATATAGAAGATCGCCATCTACACAAGTCATGCCGCAACAGACCTGGCCACGATTACCAGCTCAGGAGTCAGGTCAGGGTTATAATGGTTCGCCAACTTATGACATAGGCAAAGACATGGGCAATGTGAATCCGTTATATGATGTGCCAGCAGTTTCGCCGTGGAGTAGTGGCTCGGATCTTATTTATCGTGGAGGCTCTATTCCTGATTCATTACCTGGTGACTTTTCTGGTTCGCTGCCGTGGGTGCCGAATGAGGCCTTAGGCGGTTTGCCACCTATACACACTCCCCATGCATATCCTTTTATGGGGAGTGAGTATGATTCAGAACGAGGCATAGAAGATAAAGTGTTTAATCCATTCACATTTTTACCATACGGAAAACCGTAGGCCAATAAATGGATTCTAATTATTAATATGAAAATTATACTGTCTGCTATTTTATTACCTGTTTTTATATTGTACTTTTCGGTAACACTTACCCTGTTACATGCAGCGTCATTTTCTGCAGACGCGGTACAAATTCGCGGTGAAAATGTTAGCCACGCAAAAATGTTCTGGTTAAATGAAAATGTACGATTTGAATACACTGAAGATGGTGTGCCTATGGCACAGATCTTTGATAATAAAAATAATAAAATTATCTGGTTAGATATTGAGAATAAATATTATCTGGTAAAGGACATGCCGGTAAGTGACATGTTGCTAGGTGAAACGGTTGTTGCCGGTAGCATTATCGATAGTAAATTGAAGAAAAATACTGACCCGTGCAAACAATTTGCCGATGCAGACTGTGTTTTTTTAAAAAAAGCCGAAATCAATGGGCGATCCACAGAAAAATGGTTGATTACGCTTAATAACGATGGCAACGACTTTCATATATTTCAATGGATAGATAGCAAGTATAAAAATATTCTTAGACAGGAAAATTCTGATGGATCAGGATTAAGTGTAGAGATAAAGGAAAATCATGAAATGAATGGGCGAGAAGTCAGAAAACTGACGATGACAGCATTCAGCGCTTCTGGTCAACAAAAACAGGGTGTGCAGTGGTATGACGATGAGCTTGATATTGTCGTTAAGCAGGAATATCAAAATAATATTGTTGATGAGTTGCGAAATATTAAAGTAGGTAAAGTAAGCGGAAAGCTGTTTATAGTGCCTGAAGATTATGTATTATTTGAACCTTCGACAAAAACTGTAGCGCATGATGAAATCAGCTCAGAAACAGACACAAATTAAAGTTGTAAGTTGTAAGTTGTAAGTTAAAGGTTGTTAGAACATAAAACATAAAACATAAAACATAAAACAAACCAGGTAGTCATTATGTTAACAGTTGTTGGGAATTTGAAGGGTGGGACAGGAAAAAGTACAGTAGCGTTTAATTTGGCGGTTTGGCTGGCGCACGATAAAGCCGGTGTAAGAGCATTTGACCTTGATCCGCAATGCACACTGGTGGATGTCAATGAAGTACGGGTAGAAGATGGATATGAACCTACTTTTGAGGTTTCAACTGACCTGAGCGAACTTGAAGGCATGGCTAAAGATAAAAAACGTAAGCAGCACATCATTGTTGATATGAGTGCGTCAAACATGTTTGCCATGGAGAAAGCAATTTCCCTGGCTGATCGCATACTTATCCCTGTTCAGCCCAGTCAGGCTGATATCTGGTCGACACAACGTTTTTTAAAAATTGTCAATAACAATATTAAAGACAAAACAACAGAAGTTATAGGTTTTCTCAATAGAGCCGACACCCATGTTGGTGTCCGTGAATCAGGTGAAGCAGAGGAAGCACTTAAAATGATGCAGGGAATAAAAGCCCTGGGGATTCGCCTGCATCAACGTACTGCTTATCGTCGTTCATTTAGTGAAGGCCTTGCGGTGTTTGAGCTGGATCCTATGGGGAAAGCATCAAAGGAAATGAAAACACTTGCTACCATGTTAGATTGAGACTTTTTTAGAGACGGTTTAAGAGGCGATTTAAGAGGCATATTATGAAAATTATTCGTTGGTTATTAAGTCATACCCTTCTTATTCTATTAATCGTAGCTGTTATTTATGGCTACATGTACTGGGGTAATCTTGCGGGTGAAAACACACCGGCTGGAAAAGCAATTAGCTATTTGTCTAATGAATTTGAAGAAGTTGGTGAATTTGTTGCTGCAACCAAATTAAAACAGGAAGAATTGAACCAGAAAAATTCATCAGCGCCTGAATCGTCTGAAGCAGAATTATTAGCAATACAATCTACAACAGCGGGACCATCAATAGCGGAATCATCAAAAGCACAATTGTCTGAAGTAGAATCCTCAGCCAGATCCTCAGAAGCGCCTGAGCCGATTCCTGAGAATGAGATGGTTGCAGTGAACGAGCCAGTAGCTAGCGGGACGCAAATTCAGCTAACTGACATGCCAGCCACTGAGCCAGCCACTGAGCCAGCCGTAGAGCAAAGCGTTGAAAACAATATTTTTACAGCACCTGTTGCCCAAAGCAGTAATGTTGATATTGCAGACATAGAAATGACAGGCGATAATAATAGTGAAAGCAGTCAGGGAAGTGGAAGTGTTGAGCAGCAGGTAAGTATTACATACAGCTATAACAACACGCGCGACACCCTGTTTTTAGGGAAAAATACTGCGGGCGATGAGGTAGCCGCTGAACCCGTGATCATTGAACAGCAGGTCGTTGAGTCAGCAGATGAAGCGGACACGACAGACTATCAAACTAGTATGGCTCAGGCTAAAAGCGCGGTTAGCTCAACACAGCACGATGTCAAAGCGCCTGTATTATCTGGCTACTCGCCATTAATGGCAGTAAATACTGCGGCTAGCGCCAATAATGAAGCAAATGATACCTTTGTTTCAGCAAAAATAGAAAAGCAGCTGGATAATGTTGACAAGCACGGCAGAGTAATAAATCCTTCCATGCAGGACGGTGACATAAAAGCAAGCTGGATCACGGCAAGAAAGTCATTCTATCGTCGCGATTACGTTTTATCAGAACAAAAGTATAAGGATATTATTGATAATACAAAAGATAATTATGATGCTTATGGTGAGCTTGGTAATGTCTATTTTAATCAGGGAAAAAGAGACCAGGCAGCAACGGCCTATTATGAGGCGGCTGCTATACTGGCTAGAAAAGGTAAGACAAGACGAGCCAGAAGTCTGGTAGGATTGTTGCGCTCACTGGATAAATCAAAAGCGGATGAATTGCAAAAATTAATTGATGATTCGTATCAGCCATAATATTTACCCCTTCGGGGCTTACGTGATAAATTGTTCCTGACAGTTTACTATTCGCATCATCCATGATGCTCACCCCTTCGGGGCTTGCGTGATAAATTGTTCCTGACAATTTATTCAAGTTTATCTTGAAATTTGATTAGAGGTTTTTATATGTTTTATGCATTACGAAATTTGTTTGCCCTGATTGGTTTTGCGGCCATAGCACTGATGATTTATGGCACAGTAAAAATGGCGCCAATGATGCAGGCGTTTGACACTTTTGATGAGCGAGCGGTAGATGTATACACTGAAATGATGATCAAAATCATTGAGACAGGTAATGCCGCTGAAGCGACAGTCTGGAAAATCCCGGTGAATGAAGACTTAAGCGTTGAGGATGTTGAAGAAACCATGAAGTTTGTGGCCAACGAACACAATATTAAAAATGTCGGTGAGCTGCCTTTGTCTGCTGAGGTAGAAGCAATGTCAGGAGAAAAGTCGCGTTTCTTTAAAATTTATATGTTTTGCAATGCGTTGACAGCAGCGCAGATGCTTGAATACAGTGATGCCTTTTCTGCTTATTTACCCTGCCGTGTCAGCCTGGTTGAAGATAAAGAGGGCAAACTCTGGTTATATTCATTGAATATGGATGCCATGATTTATGGAGGTACGCCATTGCCTCCCGCATTAAAAGAAGAAGCAGAAAATGTTAAGATGATTATTTTGGATATAATGAATCGGGGCGCCGAAGGCGACTTTTAAATGACAGACAAAAAAGACACAGACAAACAACCGGCAAAAGAAGCCGCTTCTAAAAACACGGCTGAAACTACGACTAAAAACACAGTCAAAAAGAAGCGTGCGACCAGTGCTGTCAAACAAACAAAAAAGGTAGTAGCTAATAAAGAATCTACCGAAGTTGCAGTTAAATCCACTGTCACTAAAGATGTACCGGGCATGGTTAAAGTTAATAAGGCGGCAACCGCAGCAACGGCAAAAGCGGCGGCCTCGAAAGATTCTGATTTGAAAGCAGCGGCAAAAAAAATCAGTGATGTTGATAAAAAAACGGCTAATAATGCCATTAAATCCAGGAAAAGTGTTGAAGGTTTAAAATCACGTGCACATGAAGCGAAACAACGCGCGCAGAAAAAAATACTGGAGGAAGCTTATGTCAGCGACAAACCGACAGATCCACTCGAACGATTAGCCAATACCTTCGATAGCAGCGCCAAACGATGGGAAATGGTGGTTTATCCTTCGATGTTTGCTTTTGTGTTATTAGCCGGTTATGGTTTCTTCCTGATTTATCGATTAACCCATGATATTGCAGTATTGTCACAATCAGTCACGCATATGGCGGTAATTGTGTCCGATGTAATGCCTCGTATGTCTAATGATTTAACCAAAATGACCGGTAGCATTGATAACATGACCGACAATGTTGAGGGGATGTCGGGTGATATCGGTGGCATGACAACCGAGATTACTTCAATGTCCGGGCAGATGAACACTTTGACACCAATGAGTAAAAATATTCATGGTATGACTCAGAGTATGGACAATATGAATCGCTCAGTATACGGCATGCAGCGTGATATGAGTGGCATGAACCGTACCATTTCCAGCGGGCCACTTGGTATGATGGGCGACGTGATGCCTTTTAGTTCGAGTGATAATGTTCCACCGCCAATACATCGAACCACACCTATATGGCCAGCTTACGGTGGGTCACAATATGCCTGGCCATCATACAATCAGGCTGTTCCGCGACATAATGTTGTACGACCTCAGACCAGGACTAAAGACACGACTGAAATAAAGCCGGTTAACCCGAAGAATACGGAAAGCCTAAAACAGGAAAACACCGTGCAAAATAATTTTAAACGAAAAGTTATAGTGCCAGGTGAAAGTACTGTTTTACCTAAAAAATAAATACACGAGGTTATTAATTAAAGATGTTAAACCGCCCGGATAAGTCCATTCGTGAACGATTAGCGAAACTGGAAACACATTTAAATAATGAAAATCCGTTATTACTCGATGTGGTTTCACGGTTTAAAAAACTTGATACAGTCGCCTACAAAATGGGTTTACTGAAAACGACAGAATCTTATGCGACAAGTATTCCGTGGTGGCCTTTAGTTTCTGTTCTCGGTACGTTTTCTGCAGGTAAATCATCGTTTATTAATAACTTCCTGGCTGATAAGTTGCAGCTTACCGGTAATCAGGCGGTTGACGATAAATTTACAGTTATTACCTACAGCAATAACAAAGAAAACCGGGTGTTGCCCGGCGTGGCATTAAATGCTGATCCGCGTTTTCCGTTTTATCAGATGAGTGACGAAATTGATAAAGTCGCCAGTGGAGAAGGTCGGCGTATCGATGCTTATTTACAAATGAAAACGTCCAATTCGGATAAAGTCAGCGGCAAGATTATCATTGATTCACCGGGATTTGATGCGGATGATCAACGTAATGCAATATTACGATTAACCGATCATATTGTTGATTTATCGGATTTGGTGCTGGTGTTTTTTGATGCCAGACACCCAGAACCGGGTGCAATGCACGACACGCTGGATCACCTGGTTGCTAATACCATTACTCGTAGTGATTCAGAAAAGTTTTTATATATTCTGAATCAAATTGATAGTGCCGCACAGGAGGATAATCCAGAAGCTGTAGTAGCCGCATGGCAGCGTGCGCTGGCCGCAAAAGGGCTCACTGCCGGACGTTTTTACACTATCTATAATACTGACCTGGCTGCTCCCATTGAAGACGAAGCTGTACGTAAACGTTTTGAAAGTAAATGTGAACAGGATAAATCAGTCATCTTTGACCGCATCTACCAGGTTGAAGTTGAACGTTCTTATCGCATTGTCGGTGCGTTGGAGACTATTGCCAATGACATTGAAAACCAGGTTGTACCTACAGTAAAAGAGGCAATGAGCAAATGGTTAAAACTGGTGTTAACGCTGGATGCTATGGCCGTTGGTTTGATTGTAATAGTGATGTTTGTATTGGCACAATGGTTTGATGTATGGGAGCTGTTTTCTTATGATTTTACTAGTACAGCTTTAATATCATCAATTAAATTAGGTCTTACCCTGTTCGGTTTTTCAGTCGTGCATTTTATGGTACGCAGCTTTTCAGCAAAAGTTATTGCCAGAAAAATCGTTAATAATGTAGTCATTGATAAAAGTCTAGCTGGCAAACATCGTGAGGTTTCAACACTTGCTGGTAACATCAAACAGGCTTTTCTGAAAAACACACAACCTTTGCGTAGTATTTTTAGGCCTATGCCAGTTGGTTGGTCGATGCGTTCAAGACGTGTATTAGCAGAAGTGAGTAGCGACAGTAGTGAGTTTATTCAAACCATGAATGATCGTTATACAAAACCTTCAGGTAATAAACCACAGATGGAAGATAGTAGTCCGGATGCTGTGGTTGAAACCTTGCAGCCAATTAAGGTGGAAAGTAACTGAGTTATTTGTAAAAATTTGGACTATATTTGACATGCAGTATCAGATTTGAAATGGCTGCTTACGACACTGAGCGGACATTATAAGTTGTATGTTTTATGTTATAAGTTAAAAACGTTATTCCATCCTCTCCATCCTTTGGTTCGTTAACAGCACATCCATGTGCTACTACTGGTTCGAAAATCGCACCGCCTTCCTGGCTCTTTGCGAAATACCATCCATCCATGGACATAACGGCACATCCGTGTGCCACTGCTCCACGAATAGCGCTAAAGAAACAAAAGCTTATTTTAACCACAGGTAAGTAACTTAATACATACAACATACAACTTATAACTTCCGATACTGACCGAGCACAGTCATTCACTAGATGAATAAATCTGACCTTCTTGCCAGCTTAGGTTTGAGCTACTACATTTTTGTCCCAAAAATAATCCCATGCTGTTGTAATTCTTCCAGCGCAGTTTTACCACCGCGTATTACAACATCAGGGTTTGGATGATTCATTTCTTTTGTAATGTGTTCAATAGCATCGAGTCCACTATAAAATTCATTTTCCTGCAATAAAGTAATTAAATGCGCCGTAACAGGATTGATTTCAAGAAAGCGCACCTCATCGTTACGGTTGCGATAAACCACCAGGTAGGTTGATTGTTCGGGGGCTGTTGCTGGCAGGTTATCCGGTCCCATAGTATGCACAGGAAACTGGTAAACCAGTGGCCAGGCTACAGGTGAGAATACCGGGTGCTCGCGGAGCAAATCGCCGTTGGCATTAATGTTATCCATGTTGATGCTTTCATCTGAAACATGTAATGCCAGCTCTACCCATTCGTAATGAGCCAGTTCAATTAAGCCAGCCGGGTCTTCTTGCCGTGGCTGTCTTTCGTTTTGCAGGTAGTCGATAAACTCCTGAGCAATTTCAAGAAAATAAGGTGTGTGACTTTTATGGTTGGCGAAAAAGTGACGGATCATTTTGTGCCAGTTTTTGTCATTGTAAATTTCACGTATAACGGGAAAACCACTGGCGATAAAACCTTCTATGTTGTTGTAGAGTAGGTCGCGATAAATAGCCATACGGCGATCTTCGACGCCCTCAGGTTTGGCGTTTTTTTCCGGGTCACGCAGGTGTGCAGTAAATTCGTACTGGTGTTTTTTGAATGCAGGTAAAATCATGGCAGGTATTGTTTTTATGTTTAGGCTTTCAGTTTGCTGGCGGCTGTTGCCTGTTGCCATTGTTTTTGCATGTCAGCAATTTGTACGACTTCACTGAGTAGTTCAGGTACAGAGGGAATATTAAAGTCGCGCTCTAGCAAGGTGGGGAATACACCAAAGTGTTCATAGGCGCTATGCAGAATATCCCATACCGGATCGATAATATCTGCGCCGTGAGTATCAACAATTAAATCGGTATCTTCATTATAATGCCCGGCAATATGTGCATAACGAATACGCTCTGCCGGTAGCTGTTTTAAAAACTCTATTGGGTCGTACAGATGGTTTACCGAGTTAACATAGATGTTATTAACGTCGAGTAATAAGCCACAGTCGGCTTCACTAAGCACGGCATTAATAAACTCAATTTCTTCCATCTTTTTGCCCGGCGCAGGGGTATAGTAAGACGCATTTTCCATGGATATTTCCTGTTGCAAAATATCCTGTACCCGGCGGATACGTGCCGCAACGTAATGTACCGCTTCCTCAGTAAAAGGAATCGGTAATAAATCATAGAGATGTCCATCGTCCGAGCAATAGGTTAAATGCTCGGAATAATGTTTGACCCCATGGGTTTGCATAAACAGAGCGATGTCTTTGACGAAATCTTCATCTAATGGTGTTGGGCCACCAATAGACAGGGACAGACCATGACAGAGAAAGTCAAATTTTTCGGTGAACTGCCTGAATTTTTTGCCGTAACTGCCGCCGACATGTATCCAGTTTTCTGGTGCAACTTCCATGAAGTTTACTGGTGATAAACTTTCTGCGTTCATCATGTCAAGCATTTCATCGAGTTTTTCTCGACGTAAACCAAGACCGGCTCCGGATACGGGGTATTGTTGTTTTGTCATATTATTTTTTTTCGCTGTTATCACACTGCCGAAGTTTTTTATTTATTAAATAATCAACACTGGCTTTACCTGCACCGGTGAAGAATAGAGTCAGTAGCATTATAAAGTAGGTGGCAGCAAACTCGATACCATTTTTCAGAATAGTAAAATTGCCTGTTTCTGTCAGCCAGTTCATATTACCGTGTTGGCTTAATATGGCATTGGCAGCCTCTTTTCTTTGTTGGGCACCTTCAATTAGATCCATGCGCCATTCCCACGGCATTGTTAATGTGGTTTCTGGTAGTGCATGCCAGCCATTTGCCCAGTGAGCGGTTGCAGCTGCAACCAGCATTGTCATCATCAGAGGGAGGGAGATCCATCGAGTCGCTATGCCGATGAGTAAAGCAATACCGCCAAAAAATTCAGTCGTGCCAGCGAGAAATGCCATGAGATCAGGAAAAGGCAGCCCTAGGTATTCGCCGAAATAATAAGCTGTGCTTTCAAGGTCTTTAAGTTTTCCCCATCCGGCAAGAATAAAAATAGGGGCAAGATAAATTCGTAATGCCAGTGGCCCGAGAAAATCGACTGTACGTGTTGTATTTAAAAGTGATTGCGCTTTGCAGCCTAGTGAACATAGTTTTTCCATAATGAAGCCCTGTAATGGTTTAGGTTTCAGTATCTTTGTGGACAGGTCAGGTTTAGTAATAGTTCAGTGATGGTGACGATTATGTTTTACCCTGTTTTTTCTCCTTCGTTTTTTACAGTATATATATCCGCACATATATCTGGATAAATATCCGCAAGCACCACTGACGTTCCATTGTCCTGCACGATACGAGCGTGATGACGGCTAAGCTCGCGTGGCGAACGAACACCGCAGGAGTGTGCAATCAGTCCAACTTCATAAGCCATGTTTTTAATGTAGTTAGCGACCCGTGTGGATTTTTGTTCAGCCACTAAACCACGTTGTAGTTTTTTGTTTTGGGTAGTGATGCCGGTTGGACAGGTGTTTTGATTGCATTGCAATGCCTGTATGCAGCCTAATGAGAACATAAAACCACCAGCAGAGGTAATAAAGTCAGCCCCCACGCACAATGCCCAGGCGACTTCAGCAGGGGTGATTCATTTTC
>JAFLJY010000077.1 GCA_022712755.1 Gammaproteobacteria bacterium | reverse complement strand
ATTTAAAAGTACAGCTTGAGGAAAAACTGGCAGGCAGTTTTAATATTGGTGCCGGTTTTTCACAAACGCAGGGTTTCGTTTTTAATGTTGGCTTAACTCAGGAAAATTTATTTGGCACGGGTAAACGTCTAGTTCTGAATATTAATACCGACCGTGCTAACACGATATATAGTGCCGCTTATACCAACCCATATTACACGCTGGATGGTATTAGTAGAACCTTAAGTGTTTCATTTCGTGACCGTGATGCTGCCGAAGAACTGATCAATAATTTCCAGACAAACTCGGGAGATGTAAGCATTAGTTATGGCATTCCACTGTCTGAATTTAATACCCTGAGCCTGGGTTATGGTTATAGTTATATTAAAATTACCCCGTCTACGGTTAATCCATCTACAGATGTGACGGACTTTATTGAGAGCAACGATGGTAAAACTGCCTATAACAGCTTAACGCTGAATACCAGCTTTTCGCATGATACCCGAAACCGAACGGTATTCGCTACCGCAGGTACGCAGCATATTATTGCTATGAATATGACTATACCGGGTAGTGAGCTGGAATACTATAAAGTATCATACCGAAGTAATACTTACATCGGTGTAACCAGTGCAACCACGCTATTATTGCGCAGCAACCTGGCATATGGCGATGGTTATGGCAGTACAGATGGATTGCCGTTTTTTGAACGATATTTTGCAGGTGGCATTCGCACCGTTCGGGGTTTTGAGTCTAATTCATTAGGCCCAAGAGATCCTAACCCAGATAATAATTTTGCCATTGGCGGCAATATGCGTGTTACTGCTGGCGCTGATTACATATTTCCAGTACCATTTGTTGAAAAACCGCCCAGCTCGTTACGCTTGAGTGCGTTTTTTGATGTAGGTAATGTGTTTTTGCAAGGCTCGCCCACCTTTGATGCCGGTTCGAGCGAAACAGGATTTCAGCTTGATCAACTAAGAAGCTCAGTAGGTGTATCAATGGTATGGATATCACCGATTGGGCCATTGCGTTTTAGTTATGCTAAAACACTTAATGATGTCCCCGGTGATGATTTGCGAGCATTCCAGTTTAGTATTGGTTCAACTTTCTAGGAGAAAATAATGAAAAAATTAGTATTAGGTGTTTTATTAATGTCAGGTTTTGCCTCGTTAAGTCTAACAGCGACAAATGTAACCGCTGCAGATTTAAAAATAGGTGTTGTCAGTGTGGAAAGAATATTAACTGAAGCACCACAGGTTGATGCGGTGAATACATCCATGTTAGAGCGATTTGGGCCGCAGCGTGATGCTTTAAAGGAGTTGGAAAAAGAAATCACCAAAATGCAGGAAAATTTTAAACGAAATGAATTAGTGATGACGGAAGACAAATTAAATGACCTTAAAAATGAGATCATCACTAAAATTCAGATACTCAGACAAAAAGAAGCACAGCTAACGCAGGAAGTTGCTACCGTAAGAAATCAGGAACTTGCCGTTTTACAACAACAGGTGAGAAGCATTATTGATGATATTGCTAAAAGCGGTAAGTACAGTCTGGTATTAAGTGAAGGTGTTGCCTATACAGATAAAAAACTTGATATTACTGATAAAGTTCTTGATAAGATGAAAGCGGCTTTTAAGAAATAATTACGAAGGAACAATTACGAATTACGAATGAGTAATTACGAATTTAATACCAATTTGTAATTCTATCCTTTGGTTCGTAATTCGTAATTAGAAAAATGGCAATTAAACTTTCTGAGCTGGCTGAGAATATAGGTTGCCGCCTGCATGGCAAAGACTGCCTGATTGAAAATGTTGCCGATATTCATCATGCAACAAAAGGGCAGCTTGTCTTTGTTTATAATCCAAAGTATCTGGGCAGCATAAAATCAACTAAAGCATCAGCCATAATCATTAAGCAGGAATGGCTAGATGAGTGGACGAAAAGTTGTAATACAAGTTGTAATAAACCAGCATTAATTTCTGATAACCCACGCCTGGCTTTTGCCAAAGCAGCAGCATTACTAAATCCGGTTAGCATTTCTGATGCAGGGGTATCAGATAACGCAACAATTGCGGATGATGTCATCGTTCCTGCTTCAGTCAGTATTGGACACAATGTTGTTATAGAGTCGGGTGTTAAGCTGGGCGAAAACGTGTCGATAGGCTCCTGCACAGTGATTTCTCACGACTGTAGTTGTGGCGCTAACACCGTCATTTACCCGAATGTATCCATTGGACATAAAACACAAATAGGTCACAACTGTACCCTTTTTTCAGGTGTTGTTATTGGCAGTGATGGATTTGGTTATGTGAAAGATGGTGAAATCTACATAAAAGTCCCGCAAATAGGCAATGTCATTATCGGCAACAATGTTGATATAGGCGCAAATACAACGATTGACCGTGGCGCTTTGTTAGATACCATTATTCATGATGGCGTAAAGCTCGATAATCAAATACAGGTGGCGCATAATGTCGTCATTGGTGAACATACCGTTATATCAGCCTATACGGCTATAGCCGGTTCGGCTAAAATTGGAAAACACTGTTTGATTGGCGGCGCTGTTGGCATTCGTGACAATATTGAAATTGTCGATAATGTTGTTATCACAGGTAGAACTTTTGTCTCATCATCAATAAAACAACCAGGTTCTTATTCGTCCAGTATATTGCTTGATACCACCAGCAACTGGAAGAGAAATGTTATGCGATTTAAGCATCTGGATGAAATGGCCAGGCGAATAAAAGCAATAGAGCAAAAACTTAAATAATTGATAATGGACAATGGATAATTAAAAACCAAAACCAAACAACCAGTTGTTAAGGTTTGGTTTTTGTTTTTAATTGTCAATTATCAATTGTCCATTATCAATTAATCACGGGGGTTTTATTTTGAGTGAAATGTACATTGAAGAAGTCAGACGATTTTTAC
>JAFLJY010000076.1 GCA_022712755.1 Gammaproteobacteria bacterium | reverse complement strand
TATAAACTGATGCTGGTGACTTATCTATAATTCTCCCAACAACTCCTGCATCAATTATAGGCTTAGTATATAAATAATCTATAACCTTTTGAGCATCTCCACTCTTCACCCCTAGACTTCTAATTTTTTCTTCTGTAATTCTTTGAAGCTGTAAAATAAATCTGACATTTTTGTCAGGTATAAGTATGAGTTACTACAAATGAAACAACGCTTTCGCACTGGCGGTCTCGCTGCCTGGTCCATTCATCACCCTGTTGGCGTTATCATGCTGACACTGACGGTAATTATTTTTGGCCTGTTTTCTTTTAAACAACTCGGCATTAATCTATTGCCGCACATCATTGCGCCCGATGTACTGGTTCGTATTATTGACCCGGGTGTACCCGCCAGTATTATGGAAGACCGTGTTACCCGTCAGTTAGAAGAACAACTGGCGATTACCGAAGATGCCATCTCTATCAACTCGCAAACCAGTGAAGGCCGCAGCGCAGTGGATTTAAGCTTTCCTTATGGCACAGATATAAACAATGCATTGCGTGATGCCAGTATCCGCCTTGATCGTGCTAAACGCTTTTTACCGGAAAATGACGAAGCACCGGTTATTTATAAACGCGACCCGGCACAAATTCCGATAATGGAACTCATTATCAGCTCTAACACCCTCACTTCCGTGGAGTTACGAAGTTGGGCTGACTACACCTTTTCAAAGTGGTTTTTAAATTTACCGGGTGTGGCTTCAGCTGAAGTTGGCGGCGGTCTGCAACGCGAAATACAAATTATTCCCGACCTGGAAAAGCTGGCCAGTGTCGGGCTTTCATTGCAGGACTTAGCAAAACAAATAAGACAGCAAAATATCGATTCACCCGGCGGCAGAATGATTGCCACACGCCAGGAAATCACTACCCGTGCTGAGGGGCGTTTTCAATCGCTCGAAGAAATAAAACAGTTACCGCTACAGATAACAAAATCTATTGATACCGCTGGTAGCAATGTGGGCAGCAATAGCAGCAACACCGCAGTGGATTCTAGTATCCGTGTACACGATGTTGCACAAGTTATTGATAAACATAAAGATGAACGTCTGCGAATTCGCTTAAACAAGATCCCCGGTATTAAACTTTCTATACAAAAACACCCACACGCCAATACCGTTGCGGTGGTCAATGAAGTTAAACATCGACTAAAAAACCTGCAGGCTCAAAACGCCATTCCTGAGGGTATTACGCTTGCTGTTGTTGCCGATCAATCGGTTTTTGTCAGGCACGCGATTAACAACGCCGCACTAGCAGCCGGTACTGGCGCACTGCTGGCAATGATTGTTATCTATCTTTTTCTGGGTAGCCTGTTACGTACACTGATTATTGGCACGGCTATTCCTATTGGTATACTGGTCACATTCATCATCCTGCAATCACTGGGGCTGACGTTAAACATCATGACACTGGGCGGACTGGCGCTTGGTATGGGACTGTTAATTGATAGCACCATTGTTATGCTGGAGAATATCACTCGTCATCAGGCAAAGGGCAATGACTCGAAGAATAACAGCAGGAAAGCTAACAGCAGGGATGAAGATGCCATTAACGCCGCCATTGAAGTCAACAGCCCGATAGTTGCATCAACCAGTACCAATCTGGGGGCTTTGTTTCCCTTTTTGTTCATTGGCGGCATGGCCGGTATGTTGTTTCAGGAACTGATTATCACCATCACCTCAGCCATGCTGGCATCCCTGGTAGTGGCTATTACCCTGGTTCCAGCATTAGGTGCAAAAGTCAAATATAAAAGAATGAATACTAACTTAATCAGCAAGTTAATTAAATATATTAAAGTAAAATATAACAATAATGCTGATCTGTTTTTGAACAATCCCTTTAAGACTTTCAGTATTTTTTGCCTGTTATTCATACTCGCACTGTATCAAATTAATAGCACCAAACGCATTGATTTACCACGTGTTGATGAAGGCAAAATCTTAATGTCGATTACCGGCGACCCCGGTATGCAACTTGATGAAATGGATAGTGCAGTCGACAAAATTGAGGATCTGCTGCTGCAACATAAAGAAGTCCTTACCCTGTTCACCACAGCAGGCGGTTTTGTTTTCGGCCGTTCAGAATATGAAAACAGTAATTACAGTTCGCTAAAGGTGCAATTAGTGCCTTCCGATCAGCGTTTGATGAGCAGTGATTTATGGCTCAGTCAAGTCAAAAAAGAAATCGATGCATTAAAGCTCACTGGATTTAAAGTTAGCCTGCGTGTAGCCGGTGTCCGCGGATTGCATCTGAAACGTGGCAGTGATGATGTCAGCATTCATATACGAGGTGATAACCTTGATACTCTACGAGAACTTGGTGCACAGTCGGTTAGTTTGCTTGAATCGGTAGCCGGCTTGCGCAACCTCACCCACTCCTATGAAGAAGTAAAAGAAGAACTCAACATCCGCATTGACCGAAAGCGGGCTGCCAGGTTTGGTATTGATGCATCCATTATCGGTCAGGCATTAAAAATTGCACTTGATGGCGAAATCATCAGCAATTACATTGAAGGTGACAAAGACTTTGATATCCGAATACGCCTGCCCAGACGCGACAGTTATAACCCGAATGTTTTACAAAATTTGATGGTTGATTATAAAAATGATAATGCCATCCGACTGGGTGACGTTGCCCATGTTAGCCGAGCACCCACTGCCAGTCGCATCATCCGAAGTCAGCAACAACGCATTGTTGAAATTTCTGCCTCTTATAATGCTGATGCCAACCAAACTAAGGTGCTGGCTGCCGTTTTGGCAAAACTTGGGGAACTTGATTTACCTGACGGTTATGTTCTGTACGACAACGAAACCAACAAAACGCTGGAAGAAGGTCAGCAAGCCGGATTAATTGTTTTATTTCTCGCTATATTTCTGGTTTTTGTGGTGATGGCAGTGCAATACGAATCCTTAACTAATCCTTTAATAATCATGTTAAGCATCCCCTTTGCTGCCACCGGCGTTGCATTAGGCCTGTTTATTAATGCCGACATGAGTATCTCAATGACAGTCTGGCTGGGCTTGATCATGCTCACCGGCATTGTGGTTAACAATGCCATTGTGCTGGTCGAACAAATTGAGCTGGAACGGATAAAGCTGGAACAATTATCAGCTGATCAATTAACCCACGAACAATCAGTAGCAGGCAAACACAACAAACCCAACTTACTCAACACTGCCATTAAAAACGCCGCCGCCTTGCGCCTGCGACCTATTTTGATGACCACATTAACCACCGTATTTGGCATGATGCCGCTGGCCATTGGCCTGGGCGAAGGTTCTGAAATGTTACAACCTCTGGCGTTTGTGGTGGTCTGGGGACTTAGCTTCTCGCTGCTGGTCAGCCTGATTCTTGTACCCAGCCTGTATGCCCTGTTTCACCGAAAGTTTGCCAAGGAACCTCTGATTAAGCCGTGAATTCGTATTTTGCGTTCAAAATACTCAGCTTCTTCGTTGCAAATCTTCGCAAAATCGCACACTATTACGTGCGATTTAACAACCTCCCGATATTTCAGGCGGCACGTATTCTGATACTCTTCAGAAAACTTAATACTCTGTTGCGGAACTGACTTAGGATAATCAGCCCAAACCTTACCTCTCAGTAACCTTTTTAGTGGTTACTGTTTGAACTTTTCCCCGCACTCACTGTTAGATCATAGAGTAAATCAGGCCGCCTACTATCAGAATAAAAGCCACAGCCTGTATGCCTATACGTGTAAACATGATTTTTTCACTATGTTCACGGTCATAGCTGCCGCCGTGTGCCATTGAACCTACACCCCAAACTAATGTTCCTACAGCAGCAATAAGTGCCAGAACTACAAGCATTGTTATAATGTTCATAATTAAACCTCCTCATTACAATCATTGCTTTTTTGTGTAAGGGAATATTGATTTAGGTCAACTATAAATGATTCTCCTTAATTCCCAAATCCCCACTACTTTTAAACATGATACGTGCCGGATTCATTACTTATCCTAAAGTAAAAGTGCCAGCTGAAAAAGGCAAAATAAAGAAAGCCATCATTAAAGTACTGGAAAAAAACAATTGCTGAGGAAAACGATGAACAGAAAAGACCTGTACTTCGTCAATGTATCCGGGAATACAGCATAAGCTCTTGAGGCACCTGATGAAATTAAAAGGTTTTACGAGAGTCCGGTTAATACGGGACATATAGCGAGTGACTATAAAGAGTCGGTTATTCACCTTCAGATATGTTTACCAAAGATGCAACCATTAGTGGACTAACAAATTTCTTTTAACCTAATTTACATTATTCGCGTACAGTTTTTTCTTTCAAAAACTCAATTATCTTTTTTTCACTCCAGGAATACAGTGATGCTGGCGTTGCACCAGATATAAAACCAGCATGGCCACCACGAGTTGTTAATAAAAAGTCAATATGTCGGCTTAATTCTTCCCTGTCAGGTACGGTTTCATTAAACATAAAGGGATCATCAGCGGAATGGATAATTCGAGTTGGTACTTTTATGTTTTTCAAAAACTGTCGACTACTGCATCGATCATAATAGTCCTGCGCACCATCGAAACCATGCAATGGCGCAGTGATTTTATCATCGTAATCCCAGAAACTTTTTAGCTGATTTACATCGACATTTAATGGTGAGGTGATGATTTTAAATTTTTGAGTATAGGTTTTTCTTAACGATGCCAGTAAATATTCACGGTATATTTTCGATAAGCCCGTCTCCAGTCGCTTTGCGGCATCATGTAAGCTAAAAGGAACGGACACAGCAACCGCTTTCTGCAATGGATTGTTATCGCCTGTTTCACCCAACCATTTTAGTAAAACATTGCCGCCTAGTGAATAACCTATTGCTGCATAGGGATAATTGCCTGTTGTGCCACGTATATGTTCTACAATAATAGCTAAATCCCCAGTCTCACCCGAATGATAGGCCCTGGCCAGTCGATTCATGCGTCCACTGCAACCACGAAAGTGCATAAACACCGGTTTAAAACCTGCTTGCTCCAGTTGATACATAATGCCGTTAGCATAATGTGAGTTAATTGAACCTTCTAAACCATGTAACACCAGAACAATTTTTAGTGAATGGCTTTTACTCCAGCATAAATCAATAAAATCACCATCATCAAGCTCTAGCTGTTCGTTTTCCAAATCAAGCTTATGTCGCTTTTTGAAAAACACAGGCCACAGGGTTTGTAAGTGTGGTGAACATAACCACCAGGCGGGTTTGAAGTTAGATGATGCCACTGGTAGTCTTAGCGGGTCAATCAAATGAAGTGGATTGAATTTGTTGGACGAGCGTAACGATAGCAGGATCACTGGAAACAGCATTGCCAAGTAATAAATCAAGCAGGGTTTGATCGGGGTAGGAAAGCAATAATTCAAATATTTGCTTTTGTTGCATTGACAAAACATTCAACTTTTTATCAACAAAATTATTCAGTAACAAATCAAGCTCCAGCATGCCACGGCGGCATTGCCAGCGATAGTTTATATTATCACCTGCTTTACTATTCACTATTATAAAGAGCGTGCAACCATTTTTGCTTTTATTCGCCCTATCGCTTTTGTAGGATTTAACCCCTTTGGACAAACTTGCACACAATTCATGATGGTATGACAACGAAATAATTTAAACGGGCCTTCAAGTTCTTCAAGGCGTTTTTCAAATGCCTGATCCCGGCTGTCCTCAATAAAACGCGAGGCCTGTAATAACGCAGCGGGACCCAGAAATTTATCCGGATTCCACCAGAAAGAGGGACAGGCTGTTGAACAGCAGGCACATAAAACACACTCGTATAATCCATCTAGCTGTTCGCGTTGCTCCGGTGTCTGCAACAGCTCAACTTCAGGCATGGGGTCATTCACAATCAAATACGGTTTAACCGCACGGTATTGTTTATAAAACTGATCCATATCGATGATTAAGTCACGTATTACCGGCAGTCCGGGCAGGGGTTTTATCTCAATGGGTTGCTTTAGATTATCTAACGAAGTAATGCATGCCAGCCCGTTTGTGCCATTTATATTCATGCCATCAGAACCACAGACACCTTCACCACAGGACCGGCGAAAACTTAATGTTTCATCCAACTCGTCTTTAATGCGTAATAATGCTGCCAGTAACATAGTGCCAGACTCAATGTTTTCCAACTGATATTCCTGAACATAGGGTTTTGCATCTTTTTCCGGGTTGTAACGGTATATTTTAAATTTCATGACTTGAGACCTTTACACTCTGCGATGTAGGCCTGCATAAGCGATAGCGTTGCAGGCCTACAACTATTCATTGCGTCAATAAACCCGTGGTTTAGGTGGAAAACTTTCAACAGACATCGGTTTTGTTCTTACCGGTTTATAGTCCAGTCCGTTTTCAAACGAATATAAGCTGTGCCGCATCCAGGACTTATCATCACGCTCGGTAAAATCCGTGCGTGAATGAGCCCCTCTGCTCTCTTCTCTGGCATAGGCTGAATGTATTGTCGCCAGCGCACAGGCCATTAAATTTTCCAGCTCAAACGCCTCAACTTTTGCTGTATTAAAAGTAACACTCTGGTCGTCAATTTTTACATTGTTCAAACGTTTGACAAGTTGTTCTACTTTTTTTACGCCCTGTTGCAGAATTTCTTTATTTCTAAACACACTGCAATGATCTTCCATTGTCTGTTTTAATTCATTGCGTAGGCCCGCAACCGTTTCATTATCTGTGTTATTCTGAGAGTGGACCTGATTATTATCTACGTCAAATTTGCCGTCAACATTGCCATCAAAGCGCTTTATTTTTTCGACTACTTTATCAATAATCGTTTCATCGATTACGCGCTGTAATTTGTTCTCCTGCAAATACTCTATAATATGGTTAGCGGCAGCGCGTCCAAAAACAAGAATATCCAGCAACGAATTGCCACCCAAACGGTTGCCTCCATGTACAGAAACACAGGCGCATTCACCTGCCGCGTATAACCCCTGCACGGGTTCTTCTGGCGTATCTTTAACCGGTATTACCACCTGTCCAAAACGATTGGTTGGAATACCGCCCATGGTGTAATGCGCGGTAGGAAAAACCGGAATGGGTGCTTCAGCAGGGTCAATACCGAGAAAGGTAATGCAGGTTTGTCGAATACCGGGCAGGCGTTTTTGTATGACCTCTTCACCTAAATGATCCAGTTTTAACAACACATAATCTTTGTTCGGACCACAGCCTCGCCCTTCTTTAATCTCAATTGCAATGGCGCGGCTAACGACATCCCGACTGGCCAGGTCTTTGGCTTTCGGTGCATATCG
>JAFLJY010000302.1 GCA_022712755.1 Gammaproteobacteria bacterium | reverse complement strand
TGATGAGATGGATGTGCGCAGATTCCATCAGGGCCAGGGGCTTAGACAGCCTCACGAAAAGGCCGGATATATGGAAGCAATACTTTTTAGCTATACGGTTATTTTATCTTGCAAAACGAGGTGGACCATATATGACCCCGTGACTTGGGCGGTCAGGTGTATTGTGAAGCAAGTGACTTGACCTCTTTATTCCTTGAACCTGTTTTCTGACTCCTTTTTTCTTTCACTATTGTTTTATTGTGTTAAGTTAAGATTTGACCCCTGTTCTGCCTGTTCTGAATGGAGCGCATCTGTATAAAAATATGACACAACTTGAAAGAATTGCTGCGAAAATAAAAAACAAAGAATATGAATTTTCTAGACATGCCCTCGATCAAAGTATTATAAGAGATATAGGCATACCTGAGATGGAACAAGCCATTTTAGAAAATGCTGTTATCATCGAAGATTACCCAGATGATAAATATGGGCCGAGCTGTTTGATATTGGGCTATACTAAAAGCAGACGACCACTGCACATACAATGTGGGTATTCAAGTAATTTTTTAATAAAAATCATAACTTTATATCAACCCGATCCAGAATTCTGGCTTGATGATAAAATACGAAAATAATAGAAAGGAGATTAATCATGAAACAAACCATGGTTGAAACCGAAGTGTCTTATACAATTCAGTATGAGGGGAAGTTCTATATTATCGAACATGTGCCTGCACGCGTGTGTCAGGAAACAGGAGAGGAATTTTTCTCCCCAGAAACAGTGCAGCATATTCAAGCATTTATAAAACAGCACAAAGAACCAGACCGGGTAATTGAAACGCCAGTATACAACTACGCATAACCCTCAGCATTATCAGGTTTCATGTGGGCAGCCCCTTTTAATTTCTGCAATGATAGACGCCTAACTAATAATCGTAAAAAGTGATGCCCTGTGTAAAAAGGAAGGTTTTAGAACCAACAGGTATTATGAGCAAGAAAAGCGCCATCCCTGTCAACCTGAGCGAAGTCGATCATTACATGGATGTAACTTATTAGGGCAACGCATATGTCCATGGATGGACGGTAGTAGGACAATGCAGGAGCAATTGTCGAGGAGCAGTTGCCGAAGTATCTTAATCAACAGGCCAACGACTAAAACACACCCCTTAATCTAAATGACAGTCTATAATAGACAATAGTTTTTCGGCCATTGAAAATAAAATAAAAGACAAAAAAAATCGTAGGAAGCGAGGTTCTAAACGGAAAATGTTAGATAAAATAATCTGTGTTATCGGCTTAGGCTATATCGGCCTGCCAACAGCATCACTTCTCGGTACAAAAGGCTTTCAGGTTCAGGGTGTAGACGTATCCGAACATGTAGTCAATATCAAAAAAGGCAAGAAACAAAATCTGATTCCGCTATTTTTTAATTAATGTTACTCTGACACCGGTTATTTGGTACAGGGTATTGTGAAGCAAGTGACCTGGTAGTTTTTTTTGAGTTTTAGTTTGTAATAACTAGTACCCAGTACTATAATTATGTTGGGCGTGTTAATATGCGCAAACAGGGAAGATATGCGTATATTTAAAAATAAAATATTTAATAAATGGGCTAAGGGGCTGTTAACAGATGAAAGTTTATTAGTTGCTGCTAATGAAATAGCTGCCGGTAACTATGATGTAGCACTAGGTAAAAAGGTATATAAGCAGCGTATAGCATTAACTAATACAGGAAAAAGCGACGGTACGCGCATAATTGTAGCCTTTCAGAAAGGTAGTAATATGTTTTTTATATATGGCTTTGAAAAAGCGGAGCGTGCGAACATTACAAAGCCAGAAAAAAATGCATTGCAGGGGTTAGCAAAACTTTATTTTGCCTTTAGTGCTGAGGAATTAAACCAGGAAGTAAAAGCAAAACGATTAATAGAGATAAAGCCGAAATAAGCTAAGAGGTATATGAAAATGGATCAATCAATTTTAGAAGTCGTGCATGAATCTGTGAAGGATATGCACAATGCTGGCATAGTAGATAAACAGACAATGCGTAAATTTGATGTTCTATGCCTCCCCAAAGTTGCAGAATATACTTCTGCACAAATTAAAAAAATAAGATTAGAGAATAATGTTAGCCAGGCAGTTTTTGCAATCTATTTAAATACAGGTGTAGAAACAGTTAGAAAATGGGAAGCAAGAGGACAGTCCCGTAAACGTCCTAATGGTGCTGCCATGAAACTGCTTAGCATAGTAGAACAGTATGGGATTGAGATATTAGGTGAGTCTGTAACTAAGCCAGTGCAGCATAGCTTGCGTAAATCAGGACAAGCTCAGGCAATAGCCTAGGTGACCCATGTGTCAGGATAGGTTGTTGTTACTAATTAATAAAATGAGAAAATAAGGTTATTTTTGACAAATAAGTTAGGCGGTCAGGAGTATTGTGAAGCAAGTGACTTGACCCCATTTCTTTTGTGAAGCAAGTGACTTGACCCCATTTCATTCTTTAGTTAGCTTTTATGGGACAGCAACATCCAGTCGTTATTTTGGTTTGCAGTTTTATCTGGAAGATTTGCTGGGGCACTCGATTGACCTGGTCACAGAAAAAGCACTACGTAACGAATTACGTCCTTATATAGAACAAGAAGCTATACGTGTCTGATCAAAACATAACAAAACGTGAATGGCGGTTTTATCTGCAAGATATGATCAGGTTTGCACATGGTGCGGACGTATCTGAATATGATCGTAAAAACGATCAATAAAAGCAAGAAACAAGACCTGAACCCGATGATGTCCTAAGTAGAGACATGGATATAGAAAATATAATCAATGCCATTCGGCAAGGTCGGGTGAGAATAACTGACCATGCTGATGAAGAAGCATTTGATGACAGCCTGACATATGATGAAATATATTATTCTGTCATTCAAGGAGAAGTCATTGAAAATTACTCAAATGACAAACCGTACCCAAGCTGTTTGATTATGGGTAAAAATTTTTCTGGTGAGCCAATTCATAGCGTTTGGGCTTATAATCCAGCAAATCTTTGGGCAGTATTAATTACAGTCTACCGACCAGATCCTGAACGGTGGGTTGATTGGAAAAAAAGGGTAAAAAAATGAAACCATTTGAAAAGTGTCCTATATGTGGTGGTGAGTTAAAGAATAAGCAAGTAGAAAAACTACTTAGAGTCGAAGGAAACACGGTTTCTATGAAAGTTACTGCCGAGGTATGTCTTCATTGTGGAGAAAGGCTATACACTGAGGATGTAGTCAAATCGTTTGAGGAAATACGAAGTAAACTACGAAAGCAGGAGTTTAGTCACTTTAAAACTCTTGGGCAGTCGTTTACGGTTGAGGAAAGTTGGCCTAACGAAGCCATTCACCCAACACGGTAAATGCTCTCTGTGTCAGGATAGGTTGTTGTTACTAATTAATAAAATGAGAAAATAAGGTTATTTTTGACAAATAAGTTAGGTGGCCAGGGGTATTGTGAAGCAAGTGACTTGACCCCTTTTGTCCTTTGACCCCTTTAGTCCTTTGTCCTTTTGTCCTTTTGACCCCTTTAGTCCTTTTCTTCCTTGACCCCTTTTTCATTTAGGGATGGGAGGATGTCAATTCAATAAAAAAATTTGCGTAACTACGGATTATCCGTAAAATACAGGCATCACCTTAATTATCTTTTAACTTCGAGGACATCAACATGAAAACAATGCCAGCAACAATCGCCTCAAAGAATTTCGGAAACTATCTCGATACCGTACAACGTGAACCTGTTGTGATAACCAAGAAAAACCGTCCAGTTGCGGTTACATACTCCATTGAAAGAGCGAGAGAGCTTTTCAACTTAGAGCTTGAAGCAGGAATTCAAAAAGGCTTGGCTGATGTTGAGGCAGGAAGAACATTTGAAGCAACCCCAGAGTTTATCAAGGAATTTTCTAATGACTTAAAGGCTAAATATCAGAAAAAATGATAGTCCATTTTACCCAAAATGCCCTCGCTAATCTTGATAGTATCTTCGAGTACCATGCCGATTATAACAATGACTATGCGTATAAACTCAATAACGAAATAATGTCTCTAATAAGAGACAATCTATCGCAATTTTCAGAAATGGGAAGCCTATACAATCTTGAAAAATCAATCAGAAGGCTCGTTTTCGAACGTTATAACGTCTATTACCTACACAAGCCAGATATCGTGTATGTGCTTTTTGTTATTGACGCAAAAATGCACCTGAACACTGAGATTCAAAAACCAGATTTTAAGATTCCTGGTCTTACATAGTGCTATGAATAAAGAACTGAAAATCGGATAATACCTTGATGACTCCCTGTGTTAGGGTAGGATTTATTGTCGTTAATAAATAATAAAACGAGAAAATAAAGATTTTTTGACAAATAAGTGAGATGGTCAGGAGTATTGTGAAGCAAGTGACTTGACCCCTTTAATCTTTGACCCCTTTAATCTTCTTTATATCGTTCAATCGCAGTAGTATCAGAATGATTTCAGTGGCAGAAAAAGTCTCCTGCTTCCTGAAGACAATAACGAGAAGCCGAACTGTTGATAGAAGTGTTCTGCCTGCTCGTCAATGGTATCGGCCACCATGGCGTAGATGGCTATGTCATCGCTAACGCCTAGTGTTCGCTTAATGGCATCCATTAATAGCATTTTGCCAACACCAAGCCCCTGTGCATGCTCGCTTACGGCCAATCGGCCGATAAGGGCTGCTGGAATTGGATGTCTGGGTAGCTTGCGGGCTACTTCCTCTGGCAACTGCTCGAGTTCAATCGACAGGGTGCTCAGGGTGTAGTAGCCCACAACCGTTGACGGAGACTCTGGTGTGGTTGCGACAAAGGCTCGGCTTATGCATCGCTTTACATCCTGTTTCGCCTGTTTTTTTAGGTAGTTATCCAGTGATGCTACGCCGCACCGGAAGTCTGGTCTGTTATGTGCGCTGCTGAGTGGTTCAATGACTAAATTGTGGTAATCGATCATTTATTGGTTACGCGCTGATCGTGCTCTTTGAGCGCACTAGCCAATTTACCATTGAATTGTACAGGCGCAGCAAGGGCATTGAAAAAAGCTTCGGAGTCATTGGCATTAAGCGTCATAACTTCATGTTCTTGAATGGTTTTTTCTGCACGACTCAAGGCACTATTGAGAACGAATTTACTGATGGTCTGGCCTTCAAAACTGGCTGCACGTTCAAGCATAAGCTTGGCATGGTGCTTAAGACGGAGGTTAATTCGTTCATCTTTTGTTTGCGTAGCTGAACTCATGGTGAGTACCTCATGTGGTTTTGGCTATCATGCTTTAAATGTACGTCAAAATGGTGCCTTTGTCAATTTTGGTGGTGATTATGCATAGTATGAATAGGAGCACCGGGAAGGTACTTTCTAGTGTCGAACATTTGTGCCAATCGATTATTGATATTTTAACGACACCCATCGGCTCAAGAGTGATGCGCAGTCAAGGTTGGGGGAGGCACGAGCCCCAACAACACCACACGTAAATGTAGGGTACCAAAAATTCACCCCAATCAGCACACTATGCCTACACCACTTACAATTAAAGATCAGAATAAGCGAAAATAAAGATAAGTTGCATAGTTTTTCTGTCATCCTGAGGAATCCGAAGGATCTTGTCTCCTTTGGCGAACTTTTCCATTGTGTGAAAAAACTGATCAATGTCTCTTATATGTGAAAGCAGCCATTCCATATCCGACACTTCCTGTCAGATGGTCGTTCTTACGCATCCATGCGTTCGCGACATTAGTGCTTCCATGCGCGTCAAGGCAGTCTTATTCAATTTAGGGTCGATTAGTTTTCAAACAGACCAGAATATTTTTCATCACCTTCTTTTTTTAAATCGCCTTCTGGTATAAATTTTAACGATGCTGAGTTAATACAATAACGTAAACCCGTTGGCTCCGGCCCATCTTTAAATAAATGTCCTAAATGTGAATCAGCATTTTTACTGCGTACTTCGGTGCGTGGGAATATTAGATAGTAATCTTTTTTCTCGGCAATGTTGGTCGTTTCCAGTGGTTGATAGAAACTTGGCCAGCCGGTACCTGACTTGTACTTGTGCGCAGATGAAAACAACGGCTCACCACTTACCACATCGACATAAATGCCATCGCGTTTTTCATCCCAATATTTATTCTTAAATGGTCGTTCGGTATCATCGTTTTGAGTAACAGAGTATTGCAGTGGTGTAAGGCGTTGCTTTAATTCGGCATCTGTTGGTTTAACATAATCGGAGGAAGATGTTGCTTGCGAATTATCATTGCTGAATACAGTCGTCATAGTAAATGCAGAAATCAAACATGCAAAAAAAAGAATTGTTTTTTTCATTAGGATACCCGTGAAGATCGGTTAATAATATTAACTGGTGTTGAGACCGGGTAAGCATGAAGAAGTTTCGAAATGAGAGCTGCCCTTTATTGTGACTTTTAATCCTTTCCCACGGTAGGGCGTTTTTCGATACTGTCGACAGAAATAGTAACAGGTTTCTTTTCAGCCTGGTTTTTCAGAGAGTGTTTATCTGTATCATTATTCTGCCCGGTAAAATGAAAATAGCGGTATCCATTTATCATCGCTGAAATAAAAGCACCTTTGCCTTTCAGGTCGTGTAACAATACGGTAACGATGTGAAACAGTGAAAAAATAATAATTATGTAGGCTAAGTCACGGTGTAGTGCGCTCATCGAATAGCTTGAAATGTTTTGTGTTGCGTCATAGAATAAACCGGTCATTGAGCTGCCAGCCAAAACCAGAAACATCAACAGGTAAAGCGGTAGCCACAGTGGATTATGCGCATACCAGTTAGGTAGCGGGAAACGCGCAAAGCTAAGATAAAATTTTATCATTTGAAGCATTGCCTGGCGTTGCGTTTTATCAGGAAAAAAAGCTCGCCAGCTACTGCTGCCGGGGGAAAAGAAAAGCACGACACGTAGAACGAGTGCCATGAGTATTATCTGGCCGCTTATGATATGCCAGTCCAGCCAAAACGTGTAATTGGCATTATCATGTTTTAGCGCCCAGGCACTGGTAATCTGAAACGCGGTGCCAGCGGCAATCAGCCAATGACTTAAGCGCAACCAGGGTGACCATATCAATACATAGCGAATATTTTCTAGCGGCATCTTTACCTGCAACTTATTATGGTTAAACTTGAGGAGGCCAGTATACTTTTAAAATAACACTGAGAGCAATTAATGGCAGAACGTGAAATAACAGAACTGGAGCAGCAACCTGTTAGCATTAATGTCGCTTTTGAGCTGCTAGCCAAAAACACTGAGTTGTCTCTAGGTGAATATACTTTAATCACGCAGAGCCAGGCTGATATTGAGCGTTATTTGGCATTGCACCTCAGCACTTTCAGCACTGTGCTTTATGGGGCTTTTTCACGTAAAACCATTGTTTCTCCTTTGGCTGGTAGTATCGTTGACATGCTTATTGTGTACAGGGAAGCCGATGTAAAAAATATCCTGCCATACCGGATATTCAAAACATTGAGTGACTACCTGATTAAACAATATCCAGATGTTTATGTGCTGGAAAACCAAAGTGTTTTAATGCTTCCAGTGAAAGATTTTCACTTTAAAATTCGACCAGCCTATGCCATATCAGGCCAAATCTATATGATCCCTGATGAAAAATTTAATGATTGGGCGAAATATGACATCACATCGTATAATGAAATCTTTGTAAAACAAAATGTTCGTCATAAAGGCCAGTTGATAGCTATCATACGAATGATAAAAAGCTGGAACAGAGTGTCAGGCAATTTATTTAATGGTTATTATCTGGAGCTTTTAGTCACTGCATTATTAACACCGTATCAAATGACAAGCTATTCAGAAACACTATGTCATTTGTTTAATGTGGCGCTATTTGAAGTTGTTTTTCAAAAACATGACCCTGCCAATATGGAGTTTCTGGTAGAAGGTTTGAATGATGTAGATGAACTAATAACGGCGATGCTGTTATTAAAAAAATCTTACAGGCTTGCAGATGAAGCGATTATGTTTGAAAAAAATGGAAAAACAGAAAAAGCACTGGATAACTGGAATAAACTATTTCCCCATGTGTTTCCAACACAGATAGATATACTCGTTGGCAGCGCAAAAAGTGCTGGAATAAAAGGCGCTGACGCTTTAAGGATGATGCTTAATAATGGTGGAGTTTACGAAACACGTTAAATCCAGTAAGCTCGAGCAAGATATTAACTTTGTATTGGTATTTATTAGGTTATGGACAAAATAAAAGCTATTCCTGTATCTTTACTTGGCATTTTTATGGTTACCTGTTCTGCTGCGATTGCAACAGGTAAAATTGAAGCAGACAAAATTAAAGCCGACGAGGATTTAAGTATATTTAAAACCGCGCTTAAGCTTACCCCGGATATTGATAATGGTCGGGAATTATACAAGTTGTGCGTAGCCTGTCATGGCCCGGAAGGTTGGGGGGATAACAATGGTTCTTATCCACAGATTGCCGGGCAGTTGCCGGGGGTTTCTATCAAGCAAATGGCCGATATACGTGCTGGCAACCGAGATAACCCCATCATGCGTGCATTCACTACAGATCGTGTACTTGGGGGCGCACAGGAGATTGCCGATGTTGCCGGTTACATCGCCATCCTTCCGATGACAACTAATAACGGTCAGGGGCACAGCCGATATCTGGCGATGGGCAAAGAAATTTATCAATTTGATTGTGCCGATTGTCATGGTGAATACGGCGAAGGGGATGCAAAAAAACATGTGCCCATGCTTCAGGGGCAGCATTATAAGTACCTGATCAGACAATACAGATGGATACGCGATGGTCGTCGCCGTAATGCCAATAAAGAAATGGTGGAGCAGATCCAGGGTTACTCGTTAAGGGAAGAGAAAGCGGTGTTAGCTTACACTGCTAGTTTGCAACCACCGAAAGAAAAACTTGCAGAAACCGGCTGGCAAAATCCTGATTTCCCGGGGTTTCATCGTGGCTGGAATCCAGAACCAATGCGCGACAACCGCAGTGGTAATCGTAATCGTTAATTGCAGGGCTTTCCTGTTAACATTTGATTTTTCTGATTAGCTTTATCAGTGCGTTGCCTGGCAACAGAGCACAGCAAATCACCGGCGGTTTAAAATGGTGTGCGTATTTTGCGCGACGCTTTTAGCTGTCAGAGTGCATTTGCCTTGTTGTTATGTGTATGTTTTATTCATACGCCCAACATTGGTAAGTGTTTTCTACTGTGATAGGTAAGAGATAATGCAATACAATGTTTTAACTCTTCAACCGGTATTTTATCGTCCTTATTAAACACAATAGCCCTGTTGCCTTCAAACTTGAATTTATCTCTATAAAGCTCTTTGAATGTGTCAACTAACTTTGTTTTGCAATGAAAATACATGGCATATTGATTTGGCGTTGATTTTTTCCAATCCATCCTGATTGTGCTCCCGCTTTTCACGAGATAGCTTGGCTCACCCCATTTTAGGGTTTCTTCCAATTTAGTTACGCCCTCTGTTTCAGATGCTGTATCCAAAACCAGCTGGCGAAGGAACATTAATTTTTGGCGTATAAATTGCGGATAATTATTGAATACTTTTTCAACTTGAGGGTTTTCAATGTTATCCATATCGGTCTGTTCGGCTTTTATACATAACAAGTGAATAACAAAAACTTATCTACATATTAATCGTTGCATAAGTATTCGCAGTGCGTGCTTTTAAACTGTCGGTAGCATGGATGCTACCGTCAAGCCTATAGGGATATATTTACGGCGTGTTTCAAAAGTACGCACTGCGAATACTTATGCAACGATTAATAGGATGGAGTGTCCTGTACTATTTTTTCAGCAGTGTTTGAATATTACTGTTATCCGCTTTGATGGCCATGTCCATTGCAGACTTGCCTTCCTTATTGCTGATAGAAGCATTGGCACCGCCATCTAGCAGCAATTTTACGATTTCTTCTGAACCTGCTGTTACCGCTTCCATCAGCGCCGTTAACCCGCTTTCATCCTGTGTATCAAGGTTTGCATCCAGTGTTATAAGCGTATGGACCATTTCTGTGTGACCACCACCGGCAGCCCAAATTAGGGGTGTTGCACCGTCGCTTGATGGGCCGTTGATTTTAGCACCATGTTTGACCAGCAATTTTGCCATGTCTACATTCTTACCATGATCTGCCGCATGAATCAGTGCTGACTTGCCAAGTTTATCCAGGATATTGATGCGAGCACCGTTCTCCAGCAAGAGTCTGGCAGAGTCTATATGTCCACGACCTGCAGCAACCATCAGTGCCGATTGACCTTCTTTTTCTACTTCATCAGGGTTGGCTCCTTTGAACAGTAATTGGTCCACCATCTCGGGCAGGTTGTACTGTGCGGCAAGTATCAGTGCGCTTAGACCAGATCGGGTACGTGCCTGTAGATTGGCACCTCGCTCCAGTAGTAGGGCAGTAACCTGTACTTCACCGTTCTCAGCAGCAAAGGTCAGGGCGGTGCAGCCGACAGTCGTTTCAATGTTTACATCAGCACCTCTGGAAAGTAACATTGATACCGTCAGAATATTTCCATTTTCCGCTGCATTCATCAGTGCCGTTTTGCCAAAGTTATTGGCGGCGTTGACGTTAGCGCCAGCATCCAGCAACTGTGAAATGGTCTCATCATCATCAATGCTGGCCGCCCAGCGTAATTCCTGATTTATGTCTACAGATTTGGCTGCCATCACTGAATATGGCATGGCCAAACATGAAGCGACAAATAAAACGATAAGCGGTGACAACTTATATGACATGTGAATTCTCACAATAATGATTACCTGGGAAATGTATATTAACTATAGCTTATTTATTCGCTTTTATCTTTAAGATGCGTCTTCAGATTCTTCATCTTCATCTTCAGGTTCATCCGGTAATTCATGGGCAATGCCCTTATGACAGTCTATGCAGGTCTTGCCTTCGTCTATCGCCCTGCTGTGTTTCTTACGTGCTGAGCGATCCTGTTCACTTAGATCCATATCATCAAAACTGTGGCAGTTTCGGCATTCACGGGAATCTGTTGCTTTCATCGAGTCCCAGACACGGTTGGCCATTTTCCATCGGTGCGATTCAAACTTTTCATCGGTGTCAATGGTACCCAGTGCTTTATGATAAAGCTCTCTGCTTGCGACTATTTTGCGTATCACCTTGTGAATCCACGGTTTTGGTACATGGCAGTCTGAACAGCCTGCCTGTACACCAGAAGTGTTTTTGAAATGTATGCTTTCTGTGTATTCTGAGTATGGGTTATCGCTCATTTCATGGCAGGAGATACAGAATTCCGTGGTGTTGGTCATCTCCATTGCCGTGTTGAAACCGCCCCAAAAGATAATGCCACCAAGACCACCAATAATGAGTAGTGCGAGTGTTGGAAGAGAGCTAATGCGCTCCCATGTACGTTTTAACCATCCCCGTTTATTTGTCATTTATTATACCCTGCTTAATTGTTGGGTGGATCATAGCGGCTAATATTGAACGTTAAATTGAGATATATCAAGGTATTGCTGAAAAAACCCAGGGATGCTGAAAAATTGAGAGTAAAAACGACATGTTGGTAATATCAGGGTGTTAAGGAATGAAATATGGTACCGAGGGCCGGATTAAATTTGTATGGAACAAATTTAGCATGAGCGTTTTTAAGCGAATGACCCGAAGGGGGAATTACAGGATGTAATTCATAATCTAACCGGTAGCCGGTTCGATTCGGTGCGTGTTGCACGGGAAATTAAACTTGCACGGATGTTAAGGAATAAAATATGGTACCGAGGGCCGGAATCGAACCGGCACTCCCGTGAAGGAACCGGATTTTGAATCCGGCGCGTCTACCAGTTCCGCCACCCCGGCACATATGCAGCGCGTATTTTATAGGAAATAGTGTTGAGTTAACAGCTATTATGGCTGTTTTCGTTCAGATGCTAAATTGGCAACACTTTTTTAAAAGGTTTGACGGTAACGCTGGCATAGACACCTGCTGCAACATAGGGGTCGGCATCTGCCCAGGCTTTGGCATCAGACAGATCTTCAAACTCTGCCACTATCAAACTGCCGCTAAAACCGGCTTCACCAGGGTCTTCACTGTCAATTGACGGGTGGGGTCCCGCCAGAATTAATCGGCCCTGTTCTTGCAGTTCGGTTAAGCGCTCTATGTGTTTTGGTCTGACCGTCAGGCGATTTTGCAAGCTGTTTTCCACGTCTTGTGACATAATGGCGTATAACATTAATGATTTTCTCCACTGTATTTTTTGTGCAGTTGTAAGTCGTATATTTTAAGTTTTAAATTAAAAGATATAAACTTACAACATACACCATATAACTTCCAACCTATAACTCCCTCATGAGCCAGTATTTCGAAATCCATCCTGAAAATCCGCAACAGCGTTTAATTAAGCAAGCGGTTGAGATTATCCATAAGGGCGGGGTGATTGTGTACCCGACTGATTCCAGTTACGCTCTGGGCTGTCATATTGGCGATAAAAATGCGGTTACGCGTTTGCGTCGTATCCGTCAAATTGATGACAAACATAATTTAACCCTGGTTTGTCGGGATCTTTCTGAAATTGCGACTTATGCAAAAATTAATAATTCAGATTACCGCTTGCTAAAATCATTAACACCGGGTCCTTACACCTTTATTCTGCCGGGCACCGGTGAGGTGCCGCGCCGATTAATGCATCCTAAACGTCGTCATATTGGTTTGCGTGTGATGGATCATCCGGTGGTAAATGATTTATTAGCAGAGTTAGGTCAACCGTTGATAAGTTGCACATTGGTCATGCCGGGGGAAGATTTCCCGGTGACGGAGGCAGAAGATATTCGCGCTCAGTTGGAGAAACTGGTGGATTTGATCATTGATGGTGGACATTGCGGGATTGAACCGACAACGGTTATTCGTTTGACTGAAGGTGTGCCGGAAATTCGTCGTCATGGAAAGGGTCGGGATCATGGGCTTTGATACAGCAGTGAATAATGAATAGCGAAAACAACATTGAGTATCCTGGTTTTTCACTATTCGTTATTAACTTATTATCTATTCACTATATTTTTATCGTGTAAACTGCGCGCTCACAACTCAATACAAGAATAAACCCTTCAATAATTTTAATGTCCGATATTGTCTACACCATTGCTGTCTGGATTATTCCTGTTTTATTTGCGATTACTTTGCATGAAGTGGCGCATGGCTGGGTGGCGAATAAATTAGGTGATCCTACGGCAAAGAATCGCGGGCGATTAACCGTTAATCCGTTAAAACACGTCGATCCGGTAGGCACGGTGGTGGTGCCGTTATTTTTGGCGATGGTCAGCCCTTTTATTTTGGGCTGGGCAAAACCGGTACCGATCGAACCGCGTTACTTTAAATCACCGATGCTGGATATGGCGTTGGTGGCGGTAGCCGGTCCAGTATCGAATTTTGTTATGGCCTGTTTCTGGGCAATGTTTATTTTGTTAGTGAATAATGTCATTAGTCCATCAGATACACTTTCTTTCCTGATGGAGATGGGTAAAAACGGTATTATTATTAATATTATTTTAATGGTGTTAAATCTGTTGCCGATTCCCCCTCTGGATGGTAGCCGTGTGCTTGCCGGGATTTTGCCTGCCCCCCTGGCAAGACCTTATATGCAATTGGAAAGGTTCGGTATGGTTATTATTTTACTGTTACTTATTAGTGGCATACTCGGTAAAATTCTGTGGCCATTGGTGCAGTACTTTATTAATGTTATCGGTCTTATGTTTGGGCTTTAGTTAGTGCCTACTCGTTATTATTAGCAAAAAAGGATTAAAAAAACTTGAACACAGTAGCAACACAACACAAACGCGTATTATCGGGTATGCGACCGACCGGTCGCCTGCATTTAGGACATTATCATGGTGTTTTAAAAAATTGGGTGCAATTGCAGCACGAATATGAATGTTTCTTTTTTGTTGCTGACTGGCATGCCTTGACCACACATTATGAAGATCCGTCTGTCATAGAACAAAGTACCTGGGAAATGGTGGTTGACTGGTTGGCTGCAGGTATCAGTCCGGGTTCGGCAAAATTGTTTATTCAGTCAAAAGTGCCGGAACATGCAGAGTTGCACACCTTGTTGTCAATGATTACTCCGCTGAGCTGGCTGGAACGGGTGCCAACCTATAAAGATCAGCAGGAGCAGTTAAAAGAAAAAGATTTAGCAACTTATGGATTTCTGGGTTATCCCTTGTTGCAAAGTGCAGATATTCTGGTTTATAAGGCTGGATTGGTGCCGGTAGGCGAAGACCAGGTAGCTCATGTTGAGCTAACTCGTGAAGTAGCGAGGCGTTTTAATCATCTTTATGGACGTGAGCCAGATTTTGAAGAAAAAGCGAAGCAGGTGGCGGCAAAAATGGGCAAAAAAAATGCCCGTATGTTTTTTAAATACCGCAAAGACTATCAGGAGAAAGGGGATGCTGAAGCATTGAGTGTGGCGCATGCACTGCTTGATTCACAGCAGAATATTTCAATTGGCGATAAAGAGCGTTTGTTTGGCTACCTGGAAGGTTCTGGTAAAATTATTTTGCCGGAGCCGCAAGCATTGTTAACCCCTGCCTCGAAAATGCCTGGCCTGGATGGCCAGAAAATGTCCAAGTCCTATAACAACACTATTGCCTTGCGTGATGATCCCGATTTGATAACGAAAAAAATACGTACCATGCCGACCGATCCAGCCAGAGTGCGCCGCAACGATCCGGGTGATCCTGGTAAATGCCCGGTATGGGAGTTTCATGAAGTTTATTCTGATAATAGTACGCGTGAATGGGTACAACAAGGCTGTAGAAGCGCGTCGATTGGTTGTGTAGAGTGTAAACAACCGGTCATTGATTCGGTATTGGCCGAGCTAAAACCAATGCAGGAACGAGCCAGAGAATATGAAGAAGATACCGCCACGGTTAAGGCCATCATTGAAGAAGGAACTGAGGCGGCAAGAGAAGTCGCCCGTGATACACTGGAAGACGTAAGAAAAGCAATGGGCATCGCTTATTTATAAGCGCTAATGCTACCTGGCGACAAATTTTCGAGATTATGGCACATTCAGATACGCGACAAGCAGATGTTCAGCAAGAAAAGCCCGTTAAACATGGCGCTGATCATGCTGCTGAACAGGCTGTTGAAACGGCCACTACCATGAAAAAGAGCTCAGGTCAGATGGTTACAAAAGAGCCTGCTAAAAAAGAGCCGGATAAAAAAAAGCAAATAGCCGCTCAGGTAATATCCCAGAGTGAAATGCCTTTTGCCCTGGTCCAGGGCGAACCGCTTACTGTTGTGCCACAGGATTTATATATTCCACCCGATGCCCTGGAAGTAATACTTGAAGCATTTGAAGGGCCGCTGGATTTGCTACTGTATTTAATCAAACGGCAGAATTTGGATATTCTCGAGATACCGCTGGAAGAAACCACTCGCCAGTATATGTCCTATATCGATATGATGCAGAATTTAAAAATCGAGCTAGCGGCAGAATATCTGTTAATGGCAGCGATGCTGGCGGAAATTAAATCACGCATGCTGTTGCCTCGACAGGTGCAAAATGAAGACGAAGAAGATCCTCGTGCCGAGCTGATCCGTCGCCTGCAGGAATACGAAAGGTTTAAAAATGCCGCACAGAATATTGATGAAATGCCGCGCGTCAGTCGTGAAATTTATCTGACCGATATCGAACCGCCTGAACTACACCAGGACAGACCTGTGCCGGAAGTTGATTTGCGTGATTTGTTGCTGGCTTTTAAAGATGCCATGGCACGAGCAGATATGTATTCACATCATCATATACAACGAGAAGCACTGTCAGTGCGTGAGCGTATGAGCCGTGTACTGAGTGCAATCAGCACTGATGGTTTTACCAGTTATACCAGTTTATTTACCATCGAAGAAGGCCGTCGTGGTGTAGTGGTGACACTGCTGGCTATTTTAGAGCTGGTTAAAGAGCAGTTGATTGAGCTGGTTCAGGCAGACACATTTGCACCGATTCATTTGAAAGCCATTGGTTAATAATCATGGGTTAGTAATCATGGGTTGATAATCATGGGTTCACAACCTGATGTAATATCGGCTGACAATGAAGCCACAGCAAGTAAAGGAAACTCTGAATTAAGTCGTGAATCGACATCTTACCATTTAAAATGTCCTGCTTCATCGTTGTGAAACTTCGCAATAGCCATGCCCGCTTTATATTAATTATGGCGCGCATTTCACGCCTTGAATCAGAACATTTTAAATGGCAATCTGTTCGACCCAGACTTAACCAGAGTTTCCTAAGTTATCAGGAACAAAGGGTAAATAATGCAAATATCGAAACTTAAAACTATTCTTGAAGCCATTCTGTTGGCTGCAGATCGAGCATTAACAGTGATTCAATTAGAAACCTTGTTTGAGCTTGATGAAGAGCGTCCGACACGCGATGAAATTCGTCAGGCACTGCATGAAATGGCAGATGATTATTCGTCCCGTGGTTATGAATTAAAACAGGTTGCGAGTGGCTTCCGGTTGCAGGTGAAACAGGAATATGCGATCTGGGTAGGCCGTTTATGGGAAGAAAAGCCTGCGCGTTATACTCGCGCCTTGCTGGAAACAATGGCACTTATCGCCTACCGTCAACCCATCACCCGTGGCGAAATTGAAGAAGTACGTGGCGTGAGTGTTAGCTCAAATATAGTCAAAACATTGTTGGAGCGTAACTGGATTAAAGTGCTCGGGCATAAAGATGTGCCTGGCAAGCCAACACTTTATGGCACAACAAAAACATTTCTTGATTATTTCAACCTAAAATCACTGGATCAGTTGCCTACCCTGGCTGAGATAAAAGATTTAGATAGCATTCATCCCGAGCTGGAGCTGGATGAAGACGCTGTTGAAAATGTCACTGATCATGCTGAACAGGGCAATGCTGAGTTGGAAAATAATATCAGTAATGATACTGAATCTTCTGCAGATAATGTTAATAGTATATTAAATGAAAATGATACAGTCGAAGAAAGTCCTGGTGAAGATATTACTGAGCAGCAAGCCTCTGAAGAATCTGTTACTGATCTAGATCTATCTACCTCGCCAGATGATGCTGAACCACAGGGAAAAATAGAAAACCAGGACGCGGATAAAAAACAGGTGATTAATGTCTAACTGTTTTATCTTTAATGAGAGTTTTGCGTGAAATATTATTGAAGTTATTGTCATCTCGATCAGTGGCAGAGACATTGAATTACCGTGGTATAAGATCTCTCCCTCTGGTGGAGATAACAGTTGAATTAAGTTTTTAACCTATGCTCAAAGTTATCTTTATATAAACCTTCACCTTATAATTAGTTACTAAATCATGTCACAACAACCTGTTCCAGCAAAAGAATTAAAACAAGAACGCATACAGAAGGCACTGGCGCGTATGGGTTACGGTTCGCGTCGTGAAATTGAACGTTTAATCAGGGCGGAGAAATGTCGCATCAATGGTCAGCTGGCAAAAATTGGTGACCACGTAAAACAAGGTGACAAAATCAACATTGGCCATCGCCGTGCTGTTATTACTTCTGATGTTAAACGTATTCGTGTGTTGCTATACAACAAACCAGAAGGTGAAATTTGCACCCAAAAGGATGAAGAAGGTCGAAAAACGGTTTTTGAAAGTATCGGCAGATTAAAAGAAGGGCGATGGATAAGCGTGGGCCGTCTTGATATTAATTCCAGCGGTCTTATGTTATTTACAAATTACGGTGACCTGGCCAATCATTTGATGCACCCGTCAAGTGAAATTGAGCGTGAATATGCGGTACGTGTTAATGGTGAAGTTACCAGTGACATTATTCAAAATTTATTAAAAGGCGTTGAACTGGAAGATGGTCTGCTCAAGTTTGAACAAATCATTGAAGCGGGTGGGCAGGGTGCTAACCATTGGTATCACGTGATTTTAAAAGAAGGAAAAAATCGCGAAGTGCGCCGACTGTGGCAATCACAGGATATGCGTGTCAGCCGGTTGACCCGAGTACGTTATGGTAGCCTGGTGCTGCCGCGAAATTTAAAGGTAGGAAAAAAAGTCGAGTTATCACTGGATGAAATAAAAATTTTATTTGCTGATGTGAAACTTAAGTGGCCAGAAGCACGTGATGAAATGGCATTACAACTACGCCAAAAAGCCAAAAATTTATCCATAAAAAAACAGCTATATGGAGGCACTTCGCATACAAAAACTTCTCGCTCTGATGCTGGTCAAAAATACAAGACTGGTTTGAGAAAGAAACCGAGGTCAGTACAATCAAAAGTAAAGAAAAAACGATGATGTGCATGAGTTTTTCAATGAAAAAAAACCATTCATTAAAGTATCTGCTTCTGCTGTTTATTGTCTTAATTATAAGTAGCCAGCAAATTTTCGCGAAATCAGAAGGTGAGCTTGCCGCAGGCATGGTTAATCCCGGTAGTGAAGAAAAACCAGCATGGTTTAAAGTTTCCTTTCTTGATTTATTTGAAGATATAGACGAAGCGACTGATAATAATAAACGTTTGATGGTTTATTATTATCAGGACGGTTGCCCATATTGTAAAATATTACTGGAAGATAACTTTGGTCAACGAGACATATCTGAAAAAACACAAAGATATTTTGATGTGGTGGCGATTAACCTGTGGGGCGATCAGGAGGTTACCGTAGGTGACAAAACCTATACCGAAAAAGAATTTGCCGAAGCCTTAAAAGTGCGGTACACACCCACCTTATTATTTTTTAATGAAGAAAATAAGGTTATATTTCGTGCTAACGGTTATTATCCGCCTGAAAAATTCAATGCCTTGTTAGACTACATTGGAAAAAAGCAGGAAGCGCATCTTAGTTATCGGGAATACATGCAGGAAGTCAATCCGCAACCATCAACAGGCCAGCTTCATACGGATATTAATACGGTTGCTTCAATTGCTGATTTAACCGGTCAGGATAAACCGCTGCTGGTGATGTTTGAACAAAGAAAATGCACAGCCTGTGATGAGCTTCACCTTGATATATTAAAACGGAAAGAAAGTGTTGTATTGTTATCTACTTTTAATGTGATAGTGCTGGATATGTGGTCTAATGAAATGATTACGACTCCTGCAGGTGAAAAATTAATGATACGTGACTGGGCTAAAAAACGGGACGTTAACTATGCGCCTAGCCTGTTATTTTTTAATAAAAAAGGCGAAGAAGTTTTCCGTGCCGATGCTTATCTAAAAGCCTTTCATATTCAGACAGCAATGGATTATGTTTCCTCAGGTGCTTATAAAACGCAAAGTAATTTTCAGCGTTTTGTTGATGAACGTGCTGACCATCTGCGTGAACAGGGTATTGAAGTGGATTTGATGAACTAGCTGTATAGTCCTGTTTGACGTGCATGGAAGCACTCACCGCTCTTTGGCATCCTGCCACCACGGCATTAGTACGTCCCTGTACGTCATGTCGC
>JAFLJY010000075.1 GCA_022712755.1 Gammaproteobacteria bacterium | reverse complement strand
ACGACGCTCTTCCGATCTAAAGAAATTTAGCTATCACTAGCATACCGCCGAATAAAACGGTTGTGTTCACAGCGCTCACAGTTAGCAATTTTATTGCTACTTAGAAACACTTTGGCTTTGCCACAATTTTCACATATTAATGTGCCGGGGTCGCTTATCTCGCCACTTTTATAGACTGAAATCTGCTCGTTCAATACGGGTTCAGCGTTGAGTTTTGTTTGTTTGAACTGATCCAGTTCAATACGAGTATGGCCAGCAACAGACAAAAATAGATCCATCACTTTGCGTTCTATTTCCTCAATATCCAGCAATAACCAGTCATAAAACTCTGCGCTTGACTCCATCATTTGTTCAGCTGCATCGTTAACGTCCTGCTTAATGTATTCGCCGATTTCAAATGCTTCTTCAGCGCTGACTTCACCAGGATGTACAATATGACATTTAGCTAGATTCAGTGCTTTTTGCAACGACATATTACCCGCATCATCCTGCTCAAAAGCCTTTCGCATGGTTTCTATCATCCGGTTGTAGGCTGATATGAGATGGTTTGCTGATTTTTTCTGTAATTGAATCATCTATGCCTTGCTGGTATGGTTTTGGGTGTAGTCTCAAACCGCCACCTGGTGTATCCTTCCACTTTGTTTAAACCCCTGTTCAGTTTGTTAGTTTAGTTATAGCCCAAAATTTTAGGGCTGTGTGAAGCCATCCGACGAACTGCACTTTTTATTAGAATTGCTTATGAATGAAGAATACCAGCCTCAAAAAATAGAAGAAGAAGTCCAGAAAACCTGGCATGAAAAAGCCGCGTTCAGCGTTTCCGAAGACTCCCTAAAAGAAAAATTTTACTGTTTGGCGATGTTTCCCTATCCCAGCGGACGTCTGCACATGGGTCATGTGCGCAATTATTCCATCGGAGATGTGATCTCACGTTTTCAGCGTATGTTGGGCAAAAATGTTCTGCAACCCATGGGCTGGGATGCTTTTGGTTTGCCCGCTGAAAATGCGGCGATTAAAAATAAAGTGCCGCCGGCAAAATGGACTTATGAAAATATCGCGTATATGCGCGAGCAGCTAAAACGTCTGGGATTTTCCTATGACTGGGATCGCGAGTTAGCCACCTGTAAACCGGATTATTATCGCTGGGAGCAATGGCTGTTTACCCGTTTATTTAAAAAAGGACTGGCTTATAAAAAAACCGCTGGCGTGAATTGGTGCCCAAATGACTTGACGGTACTGGCGAATGAGCAGGTCATCGATGGTAAATGCTGGCGTTGCGATACTGAGGTGGAGCGTCGCGAAATATCACAGTGGTTTATGAAAATCACGGACTATGCCGATCAGCTGCTTGATGACCTTGACCAGCTTGAAGGCTGGCCGGAACAGGTTCGTACCATGCAACGTAACTGGATTGGGCGTTCTCAGGGGGTGCAATTGCGCTTTGACGTTGAAAGCAATGTTGAAAGTGGTGTCGAAGATGGCGACGATCCATTAATGGTTTATACCACACGAGCAGATACCTTAATGGGCGTGACTTATGTGGCTGTTGCCCCGGAACATCCACTGGCAAAAAAGGCGGCCCAAAAAAATGTTCAATTACAAGATTTTATTGATTCCTGTAAAACCACTAGCGTGGCTGAGGCCGACCTCGCCACCATGGAAAAAAGAGGCATGGCAGCCGGGTTGATGGCGATACACCCTATTAGTGGTGAGAGCATACCCATCTGGGTGGCTAATTTTGTATTGATTGATTATGGCTCTGGCGCAGTCATGTCGGTGCCAGCGCATGATAGTCGAGACTATGCTTTTGCCAAAAACTACGGCTTAGCCATCAAACAGGTGATTTATCCAGCCGATGGCAGCGAGGTTTCGCTAGATAACGATGCCTTTGTTGAAAAAGGTGTGCTTAAAAATTCAGCAGAATTTAATGATTTAACGTCCGAGCAGGCAGTCAATGCGATTGCCGACAAACTTACTGAACTCGGCAAGGGCGAAAAACAGATTCACTACCGCCTGCGTGACTGGGGTGTTTCGCGTCGGCGTTACTGGGGCGCGCCGATACCCATTATTCATTGTGACAAATGCGGCATAGTGCCGGTGCCGGAAGATCAATTGCCGGTGGTATTGCCAGAGGACATTGAATATGGTGAAGATGTTGGCTCACCAATTAAAAAAATGCCACAATTCTACCAGACGACCTGTCCTGAATGTGGTGGCGCGGCGGAACGTGAAACCGATACCTTCGATACTTTTTTTGAATCGTCCTGGTACTACGCACGTTTTGCCTGTCCGGGAGCGACCAGCATGCTTGATGATCGAGCCAATTACTGGGCACCGGTCGATCAATACATTGGTGGTATAGAGCATGCGGTATTGCATCTGCTTTATGCTCGCTTCTTTCACAAATTAATGCGTGATGAAGGTTTGTTAAACAGTGACGAGCCGTTCAAACGCCTGTTAACCCAGGGCATGGTGTTAAAAGACGGCAGCAAAATGTCCAAGTCCAAAGGCAATACGGTAGATCCGCAACCGTTAATCGAAAAATACGGTGCGGATACTGTGCGTTTATTTATTTTATTTGCCGCCCCACCGGACCAGTCTTTAGAATGGAATGATGAAGGTGTAGAAGGCGCGTCACGTTTTCTAAAACGATTATGGCGGCTGGTGGAAATACACGTGGTGAAAACACATGTTAGCGATAACTCAGAACCTGTTTCACTAACGCTTGATACGCTATCGCCCGAGCAAAAAACACTTCGCCGGAAATTACATGAAACCATCAAAAAGGTAAGCGACGACTATGCTCGCCGCCATACCTTTAACACCGCGATTGCAGCCGTGATGGAGTTAATGAATGAACTGGGTCGCTTTAGTGATGAATCGTCGCAGGGGCTTGCGATAAAACGTGAAGTGATAGAAAACATTGTATTAATGTTATCGCCCATCGTACCGCATATCACACAGCAGCTTTGGAATGAGTTAGGGCATGATGAGCTGCTGGCACAGACAAAGTGGCCGGCCTGTGACGAGTCTGCATTAGTGCGTGACGAAATCGAACTGATGGTTCAGGTCAACGGTAAATTACGTTCAAAAATTAATGTTTCTGCGAATGCGAATAATGGTGAGATCGAAGCTATGGCTTTGGCTGATGAAAAAATTAAAACGAATATCGAAGGCAAAACCGTTCGCAAAGTTATTGTTGTGCCAGGACGATTAGTTAATATTGTGGCAAATTAATATGTTATTCTTTTTTTCTCAGGCAATGTTGCGAGCAACAATGTTAAGGAGTGGCATAACAGTTGTTTCACTGGTTCTTTTACTATCCGCCTGCGGTTTTCAGTTGCGAGGTGCGCTGAATTTATCTCAGGAAATGTCGCCGATTTACCTGCAGAAAAATAGTCTATTTGAGCTGGGAAGAGAGCTGAAGTCGTTACTGTTAAGTAATCAAATACAGGTAACAGAAAATGCAAAACAGGCAAAAGCGAAATTAATATTACTCCGAGAGGGAAAAAGTCGACGTGTTTTATCTGTAGATGGTAGCGGTCGTGCTAAAGAATATTTATTAAGTTATAGCGTTGATTTTTCGATAAAAAACAAGCAGTCAAAAGTCATAAGCGAAGAGCGAAGTCGAGACGATTCCATTTCCCATGATTCTATTTCAGTGGCACGCAGTTTGCTATTTGATCCTGATGCAGTCATTGCCGTGGTTAATGAATCCGAAATTTTGTACAAAGACATGCGGCGCGATGCAGCACGTTTGATTTTATTAAAGTTGCAGGCATCAGGCCAGAGTGTAAAAAGTAATAAGCCACAATGAACGCACGACCGGATCAACTTGCTTCAATATTAAACAAAACCGTCTATTCAGTTTATATGGTCAGTGGTGATGAGCCGCTACAGCAGATGGAATCGCTGGATTTGATTCGTGCATTTTTACGCGAGCAAGGTTTTACAGAACGAGAGGTGTTGGACGTTGATGCAAAATTTGACTGGCAGCAATTACTCGATGAAGCCGCCAGCATGTCATTATTTGCCACTCGCCGTATTATTGAGTTGCGTCTGCCTTCAGCAAAACCCGGAAAACAGGGTGCGCAAATACTAAAAGATTATTTAGCGCGGCCGCCGGAAGATACCGTATTAATTGTCAATACCGGTAAAATTGATGGCAATGCAAAAAAGTCTGCCTGGTTTAAAGCCATTGATAAAGCTGGTTTGTTTGTGCAGTGCTGGCCAGTGCCGGCAGATAAATTACCCTACTGGTTAAAACAGCGCTTTCGTCAGCGTGATATGGATGCAGATAATGAAGTGCTTGAGTTTATCAGCCAGCATGTTGAAGGCAATTTACTGGCTGCCGATCAGGAAATTGAAAAACTTTACCTGCTGCTAGGGCCGGGCAAAATCAGTTATGCGGACGTGGCACAAGCGGTAACATCACAGTCAAGATACAGTGTGTTTGAGCTGATTGATGGTTTGTTAACGGGTAATGCTAAACGTGTAATCAAAATACTTTCAGGTCTAAAAGCCGAAGGCATGGTGCCGGTCATTATTAATTGGGCATTGGCGAAAGATATTCGTTTATTGGCACAGGTGGCAGCGGTGCCGTCATCGGTTGACTTCAAACTAAAACGTTCAGGCGTATGGCAAAGTCGAATTACCTTATTCAAATCCTGTATGTCACGCCACCGGCCACGAACGTTTCAGTTAATGCTAAAACGTTGTGCTTATATTGATGCAGTTAGTAAAGGTTTGATTGATGCCAATGTGTGGGATGAAATTGAAACGCTTTGTTTGCGTTTGGCGGGTACGACTAAGGCAGCCAGATAAAAAAGTTAAGGGGTCGAAGGTTATTAAGAGATCGGGTATTGTTCTTAACAATACTTTTTTAATTTTCATCAAAAGTAGGAAATCTATTTAACCCAATTCTCAATTGTAAGGTTGGGTTGAATTTGTCAGCTTGTGAGGCATCTTTTTATTGATTTTTCCTTATCTCTCACTCACCTGAGAATTTCTATAAGCTGTTATAATTATCGAACTCATCATCTTGCATCGGATATAAGTAACTTCTCAATAAGTCGTGGCAGTTATAATTTTGAGACGCGCCGTGAATACGTCCCTGTAGGCTTGACGGTAGCATCCATGCTACCGACAGTCTCAAAACCATATACTGCCACGACTTATTGAGAAGTTACGGATATAATTAGCGTAGAAATTCTATTTACAGATAGTTTTAATTTATGAACACAAATATAAATAATGAAATCATGATTAGTGACGTGAGTCGTTACATGTTCGATGTGGGCCAGGCAGCACGAGAGGCTTCACGGGCTATCGGTAAGGCTGACACTAGCCAAAAAAATCAGGCACTTGAGGCGATTGCTGATCAAATATCGGCACAGGCCGATAGCCTGAAAAAAGCCAATAAACTCGACCTGATAGCAGGCAGGGAAAAAGGTCTGGATGCGGCATTGCTGGATCGCCTTGAGCTAACCGGTGATCGCATAACGTCGATGGCTGAAGGCTTACGCCAGATAGCGACATTACCTGACCCTGTTGGGGTCATTACCAATCTGGCTTATCGTCCATCAGGTATCCAGGTGGGGCAGATGCGTGTGCCTTTGGGGGTTATTGGTATAATTTATGAGTCCCGCCCCAACGTGACGGCGGATGCTGCCGGGCTTTGTCTGAAATCGGGTAATGCGGTGATATTGCGTGGCGGTTCTGAGGCGATTCATTCTAATCAGGCAATTGCTGCATGTACCAAATACGGGCTTGAAGCTGCTGGCTTACCGACAAATGTGGTGCAGGTGATCGAAACCACAGATCGTGCGGCTGTAGGCGAGTTATTGCGTCTGAAAGACTGTGTTGATGTTATTATTCCACGCGGAGGCAAAAGCCTGATTGAACGCATCACCAATGAATCCGAAGTGCCGGTGATCAAACACCTTGATGGCATCTGCCATGTTTATATCGATGATGATGCTGATGTCGATAAAGCACTGAATGTTGCCTTTAATTCTAAAACGCAACGTTATGGCACCTGCAATACCATGGAAACGTTGCTGGTGGCGCAATCGGTTGCTGCAAAAATTCTGCCTGAGCTGGCAAAAATGTATGTCGATGAAGGTGTAGAATTACGCGGTTGCGAGTCAACCCGGCAGCTTTTACAAGACAAAAATATTGGTGTGAAAGCCGCTGTGGAAGAAGACTGGTCAACAGAATACCTGGCGCCCATCCTGTCGATTAAAATGGTGCAGAATATTGATGCAGCAATTGACCATATCAACCAATACAGCTCGCAACATACCGAATCAATCATTACTGAAAATTACAGCAAATCACGCCGGTTTTTGCGCGAAGTGGATTCAAGCTCGGTGATGGTAAATGCGTCCACCCGTTTTGCCGATGGTTTTGAGTATGGTCTGGGTGCTGAAATCGGCATTAGTACCGATAAGTTGCACGCTCGTGGGCCGGTGGGACTGGAGGGACTGACCAGTCTGAAGTATGTGGTGCTTGGGGACGGACAGGTTCGTTAATGGTTAACCATTAACCATTGCTTTTACAATGATCGGTATTTTTGGAGGCACATTCGACCCGGTTCACTACGGCCACATCAAACCTGCTCTCAGTATAAAACAGGCACTTAATCTAAGCCAACTTCGTTTTATTCCTAATCGTTTTCCACCACACCGGGAAACGCCCTGGTTGAATGTTGAGCAGCGTTTGTCTTTATTGAAGCTTGCGTTGAAAGGTTATGCCGATGTGGTGATTGATGAGCGTGAATTAAATCGTGATGGACCTTCATTTATGGTTGATACGCTGAAGTCATTGATTGACGATTATCCTGATGAAGACCTGTGTTTAATTATCGGCCTGGATGCTTTTATGGGCATCACAACATGGTTTCAATGGCGCTCCTTGTTTGATTTGTGCCACCTGGTGGTGACAACACGCCCTGGATTTAATGAAAGTGCCATTAGTGATCAAATGAGTGCCGAGGATTATCGTTATCTATCTGCAAAAATGGTTAAACACGCGGCTGCATTAAGGCCGCGAGAGACAGGGAAAATTCTGTTAAAATCTGTTCCACAGCTGGATATTTCATCTACGCAAATTAGGGCGAAGTTGTTAATGAATGAAAGTGTAGATGCGTGGATGCCTGTGGCGGTATCCGAACAATTAAGAGCCAGGTTTAAAATAAACGAGTAAAATAAACGAGTGAAATAAACGAGTGAAATAAATGAGCATTGATGAACTAAAAAAACTGGTCTGTGATGCCCTTGAGGATCTGAAGGCAGAAGACATTACGATGCTTGACGTAGTGGGTAAAACAACGGTTACCGACTGGATTATTGTCGCCACCGGTACATCGGCTCGCCACGTTAAATCCATTGCTAACAATGTTGCTGTGGAAGCAAAAAAAGCCAACAGAGCGCCACTTGGCACTGAAGGTGAAAATGAAGGTGAGTGGGTTCTGGTGGACCTGGGTGATGTTATTGTGCATGTTATGCAGCGCCAGGTTCGTGAATATTATGATTTGGAAAGTTTGTGGTCTGTCGATGCAGTCGAGCAGAGGCGCGAACAGGACTCGCTTTAGTGCATCTCTATTAATTCCGTCCTTTGGTGTGTTAACGGTACGTCCATGTACCACTTCTCTGGATGTGAAGATTGAGATTCAAAATATGTCAGATCAAGGCGCATGATTGTATAAACATGTGCACGTGAGTGCGCTATGGCGAAGATTTTTAACGAAGATATGGCATATTTTGGACTCAAGATTCATTTTCATGAATTAATAGAGATGCCCTTTAGTAGGCTTTTAGGGTATAGGGTTGGATTGGCACTGTGAAAGTAAACCTTATTGCCATTGGCAACAAAATGCCTGACTGGGTGGATGTTGCTAGTAATGATTTTATCAAGCGCCTACCTATGACTATAAAAATCAATTTGATTTTACTGCCGTTGATAAAACGTGGCAAAAATCCTGATATTCCTCGAATTATTCGTGATGAAAGTCGAAATCTGCTTGTCGCGGTTCCCAGGAATTCATTACTGGTGGTGCTGGACGTGTTGGGCAAGCCGGTGACGACCATGAAATTTTCCGCCATGTTAGACACATGGCTGCAGCAGGGGCAGGATATCTCAATTATTATCGGTGGTCCGGACGGGATATCCGATGAGTTGCTGTCACAAGCGAAGCTAA
>JAFLJY010000074.1 GCA_022712755.1 Gammaproteobacteria bacterium | reverse complement strand
CCGGATAACCCAGTAACAGAAAAACAAAAACCGCAGCGAAAAGATAAAGTGACATGTACTCCATTAGTCGTCACCTTTAGTAGAGTTTTGTGATTTCTTATGCAGTATGGTTTCGATATTACGTGCCATTTGGCTAAAAGCCTGTAGTATCAATAAAAAAGTCATCAGAAGAATCAGGCTTTTTAAAAGAAATACGCCCGGCAGACCACCGGCTTCGCGAGAGCCTTCAAACACCGACCAACTCGCAGTTATGTATGACCAGCTAATCCAGCTGATAAATAACATAACGGGTAGTAACAAAAATACCGCACCAAATAAATCAATCCAGGCCTTGCCGCACTGTGAGTATTGAGAGTAGAAAATATCAACACGTACATGTGCGTTATGCTGCATGGTATACGCCATGCCAACAAGAAAAATGCTGGCGTGTAAGTAGGTGGTGGTTTCCTGTAGTGCAATAGATCCGGTATCAAAAACATAACGCAGCACAACAATCATAAAAGTGACCAGCACTAACACCAGACTTAGCCAGGAAACCGTGCGACCGCTCCAGTCGATGAAGCTTTCTACCTTTGTCAGTATATTGAGTAGCATGGTGTTTATTAATTAGGCCAGTAACTAAAATAGTGATCGCTGTGTGTGATTCGGTCGGTCAATATGGCTTTAAATTCATCCGGATTTTTTGTGTGCACCAGTTCGCCAGCACGTGGAAAATATTTATCATATAAGCGTGACAACCAGAAACGCAAAGCGCCTGCGCGCAACATCGCCGGCCAGTATTGCTGTTCGTGTTGCGTTAATGGTCTAAAAAAGTGGTAGTTATTAAGTAGCGCAATAACTTTTTCCTTGTTCAAGCTAAAGTCATCATTACGACACCAGTCATTAGTGGCAACGGCAAGGTCATATAATAAAACATCGTCACAGGAATAATAAAAATCAATAATACCGCTGAAGCGTTCACTGCCTTTTTCGCCATGCCACAGTGCATTATCACGAAATAAATCAGCGTGAATAACCCCACGGGGTAAGTCGGCATGACGCTTTTCTATTTGAAAATGTATTTCTTCATCTAGTGTCTTGCGTTCATCTGCGTTTAGTTTTTGCATGACTTTAAGTGCGGTTTGTTGACACCAGACGGGACCACGCGGATTGTTTTGCCGAGTTTCGAAAGTCAATCCAGCGGCATGCATCTTTCCCATTGCCATGCCGAGCTGTTCACAGTGATTAATGCTGGTTTTTATAATACTGCTACCGTTTAAGCGCTCAACCAGGGCAATAGGTTTGTTTTTGGATCCATCATTGAAGCGGCTTAAATAATTACCCTGTTTATCCGCAACCGGGTTCGCACTGGGTACTTTATGGTCAGCCAGATGATGCATCAGATCGAGGTAATATTGCATTTCCTCAAAACTATGGTGCTCAAAAATAGTTAATACAAAGCGCCCCTGTGTAGTGTCAACAAAATAGTTGGTGTTCTCGATGCCATCGCTGATACCCTTATATTGATCCAGCTCGCCAACATTATAATTTGAGAGAAAAATATGGAGTTCATTTTCTTCGATGGTAGTGTAAACAGACATAAGGAGTTCAGGGTTGGGAAAAGGGCTGAGTGCTCAGGTTTTTTAAAGGCCGTGTATAAAGAGCGTGATTTTACCTTAAAAATGATAGTCCGCGAAACACGCAAAAGAACGCGAGTTTCGCGGAGCAGTGGTGCATGGATGCACCGTTTACGAACCAAAGGATGGACGAATACAACGTTTAGCTGTTAAAGCCCGCCGCTGTTTGCGATAATCCGTGCTCTGCAAAAAAACCAGCCCATAGAGTTTTACCCCTGATGACTGATAAAAAACCACCCCTCATCCTTGTTGATGGCTCATCCTACCTGTTTCGTGCGTTTCACGCATTGCCACCTTTAACTAACAGTAAAGGCCAGCCCACAGGTGCCGTTTACGGCGTAATTAATATGCTTAATAAACTGGTGGCCGAATATAAACCGGAACAAATCGCGGTGGTTTTTGATGCCAAAGGCAAGACCTTTCGCAATGATTTGTATAAGGAGTACAAGGCAAACAGACCGCCGATGCCGGACGATTTAAGAGAGCAGATAGCGCCATTGTATGAGCTGGTTGAGGCATTGGGCTTTCCGATGATTATTGTACCCGGTGTAGAAGCGGATGATGTTATTGGTACTTACGCCAAACAGGCCACCGAGAATAAAATAGACACCCTGATTTCAACCGGTGATAAAGATCTGGCGCAACTGGTCAATACACATGTCACCTTAATCAACACCATGAATAATGTGATTATGGATGAAGCCGGAGTGATGGACAAATTTGATGTGCCGCCAGCTGCGATCATAGATTATCTGGCATTAATGGGTGATACCTCGGATAACATTCCCGGCATACCGAAAGTAGGGCCAAAAACCGCAGCAAAATGGTTAAAACAGTATGAAACACTGGATAATCTGGTCGCCTACGCCGATGAAATTAAGGGCAAAGTGGGGGAAAGTTTACGCGATAATCTGCAACAATTACCATTGTCCAGAGAACTGACCACAATAAAATGTGATGTGGGGCTTGAGCTGGATATTGCAGAACTGGCCATGCGCCCACCACAGGTGGATAAGCTCAAGCAACTTTACACTGAGCTGGAATTTAAAACCTGGCTGTCGCAGATGTATTCAAACAAGTTAACCGTAAATGAGAATGGTGCGGCGGTTGTTTCGGTAGAAAAAGCGATGCCAAACGCCAGCTACGAAACCGTACTGGATAAAGCCGCTTTTGACCGCTGGTTAAACAAACTAAACGCAGCCGTACAATTTGCCTTTGACACCGAAACCACCAGCCTGGATTATATGAAAGCCCGTATTGTCGGTGTGTCTTTTGCAGTTGAGACAGGCGAGGCCGCTTATGTGCCGTTCGCCCATGATTATCTGGATGCGCCGGAACAACTTAGTGAACAAGATGTGCTCGGTGGCTTGAAGGCATTGCTGGAAGATGAAAACAAGTCAAAAATTGGCCAAAACCTGAAATATGATGCGCATGTGCTGGCAAATCATGGCATCCACTTAAAAGGCATAACTCAGGATACCATGTTGCAGTCGTATGTGCTGGATTCAACAAAACGTCACGGCATGGATGCGCTGGCACTGCGATTGTTGGGTCACGATACTATTCATTTTGAAGATATTGCCGGTAAAGGTGTTAAGCAATTAACCTTTAACCAAATTGATCTTGAGCAGGCCGGGCCTTATGCTGCAGAAGATGCCGACATTACTTTGCAGATTTATCAAAAGCAGAGTGACTTGCTCACATTACACCCTGTGTTAGACAGCGTTTATCAGGATATTGAATTACCGTTATTGACCGTCCTGCTCAATATTGAACGCAACGGCGTGAAAATTGATGTAGCGATGCTGGAAAAACAGAGCAAACAACTGGCCGAGCGCATGAAAGCACTGGAGCAGCGTGCCTATGATGAAGCCGGCGAGACCTTTAATCTGGCCTCGCCAAAACAACTGGGCAGTATTCTATTTGAAAAACTCAACATACCGGCGTTGAAGAAAACCAAAACCGGTCAATATTCAACAGCAGAAGACGTATTACAGGTGCTGGCGGTAGATTACCCATTGCCAAAAATCGTCCTGGAACACCGCAGTGTGGCCAAGTTGAAATCCACCTATACCGACAAACTACCCCTGCAGGTTAATCAAAAAACCGGTCGGGTGCACACCTCGTATAACCAGACGGTTGCCGCAACCGGCCGTTTATCCTCCACTGATCCGAACTTGCAGAACATTCCTGTTCGCAGTGAAGAGGGTCGGCGCATCCGCCAGGCCTTTGTTGCACCTGAAGGTTACAAAATGCTGGCAGCCGATTACTCACAGGTCGAACTGCGCATTATGGCGCATTTGTCAGAAGATGAAAATCTGCTCAGAGCGTTTGCTGAGGGCATAGATGTACATCGCGCCACCGCTGCCGAAGTTTTTGGCGTGACACTTGATGCAGTCGAGTCAGAACAACGCCGTGCTGCCAAAGCCATTAACTTTGGTCTTATTTATGGCATGTCAGCATTTGGTCTTGCAAAACAACTAAACATTGGTCGTTATGAAGCGCAGGACTACATTAATACCTATTTTGCGCGTTATCCAGGGGTGAAAGCTTATATGGATAAAACCCGTGAACAGGCGCATGAACGCGGTTTTGTCGAAACCGACTTTGGTCGCCGCCTGTATTTACCGGAAATAAATTCACGCAACGGTCAGCGCCGACAGTATGCCGAGCGCACCGCGATAAACGCACCCATGCAGGGTACGGCAGCGGACATTATTAAACGCGCCATGATTGCAGTAGATGCGGCTTTGTTGCTAAGCAAACTGGATGCAAAAGTGGTGATGCAGGTGCATGATGAACTTGTGGTTGAGGTCCTAGCTAAAGATGTGGACGCGGTGACGGCTTTGTTAAGGACAGAAATGCAGCAGGCTGCCACGCTGAAAGTACCGCTAGTGGTTGATATCGGTGTCGGTGATAACTGGGATGAGGCACACTAGAAATAAGAGCATAAGTTGAGCGTATCATCTTTTCTATAAATTCACCTTATTTTGACTGTTCACAGTTATTTATACTATTTTTAGTGAATAATAAAAAGAAGCAAAAGGGTTAACTGTATGGGTTGGGAAGGCTGGTTTTCTATTGGTATTGCCGTTTTGTGTTTTACCACTCTGGCGGTAACGCGATATTCGCCGGATATCGTTATGGTCGGAGGGCTTACTCTGTTGCTGTTAGCGGGCGTTCTCTCGCCCGAGCAGGCGCTCTCGGGTCTGGCAAACGAGGGCATGGTAACTGTCGGAGTACTCTATATCGTTGTTGCCGGTTTGCGCGAAACGGGTGGTATAGGGTGGATCGTTCATTCGGTGCTGGGACGTCCGCGATCACTTCTTCACGCGCAAATTCGACTGATGCTACCGGTGGCGACGATGAGTGCCTTTCTAAATAATACGCCTGTGGTAGCGATGTTTATCCCTGCGATCAGTGACTGGGCCAAACGCAACAGCTTATCTGTATCTAAACTGATGATCCCGTTGAGTTATGCAAGCATTGCCGGTGGTGCCTGCACTCTGATCGGCACCAGTACAAATCTTGTGGTTAACGGACTGTTGATCAGGGAAACAGAGTCTGAGGGGCTGGCTATGCTCGAGCTAGCCTGGGTCGGTATACCGGTAATGCTGATGGTATTTATTTTTATCAGTTTTGGCAGCAAATGGCTGTTGCCTGAGCGGGTGCCGGCTATCAGCCGGTATGATGATGCCCGTGAATACACGGTTGAGATGCTGGTGGAAAAGGACAGCGTACTCAGCGGCCAGTCGATAGAAGAGGCCGGGCTGCGCCAGTTGCCCGGAATGTACCTGATCGAAATTGAACGACAGGGGCAGATAATGCCGGCAGTCTCGCCGTATGAAATATTGCATGACGGTGATCGGCTGGTTTTTGCGGGTGTAATCGAATCTGTGGTGGATTTGCAAAAAACTCAGGGTTTAAAGCCTGCTTCAAAACAGATCTATAAGCTGGGCTCTTCACGTCAGGACCGGGTGCTGGTGGAAGCAGTGGTTTCTGATAGTTGCCCACTGGCTGGTAAAACTGTTTGTAAAGGGCGATTCAGAAACTTCTATAATGCCGTTATCATTGCTGTTGCCCGTAATGGTAAGCGTATTCATCAAAAAATCGGTGACATTGTTTTGCGTCCTGGTGATACTCTGTTGCTGGAATCCCATCATTCATTTGCTGAGCAGCAGCGTAATTCTCGCGACTTCTTTCTGGTAAGTGAGATTGATGGTGCTAGCTCACCACAGTACCAAAAATCCATGTTGGCAATGACCGTACTGGCACTAATGGTGATATCAGTGACAGCCGGCTGGTTGACGATGTTGAAGGCATCGCTGCTGGCAGCAGGAATGATGATTATGACGCGCTGCATCACCGGCCGTGAGGCCAGGCGCAGTGTTGACTGGCAGATTCTGATTGTCATTGCGGCATCGTTCGGGCTTGGTAGTGCACTACACAGCACCGGTGCGGCTGAACATATTGCTGTTTTATTGATTGAATTTGCCGGTGGCAGCACGGGGATTTCACTGGCTTTGATGTTTTTTGTCACCGCATTGCTTTCTGCAGTAGCGACGAATAATGCCGCAGCAGTCATCATGTTCCCGATTGCACTGACAACGGCCAACAACCTGGGCGTGAGTATTATGCCATTTGTGATTACGCTGATGATTGCTGCATCTGCCAGCTTCGCCACACCAATCGGATATCAGACTAATTTGATGGTATACGGCGTAGGAGGGTATCGTTTTTCCGACTACCTGCGTATTGGTGTGCCTTTGACTATATTAGTGGGGCTGACGACAATCCTGGTCGTGCCACAGGTCTGGCATTTTTGAGAACACCTGGTTCAAGATGCTAACTCACGAGACGTGTGACATGGGTACTGCGCTAATAAACATAAGGACGAAGTTAATCTAAGAGTGTTTGCATCTTTAGTTGTGTTTTTACGCAGTCTGCGTCGGTATCCAAAAAGTTAAGGCGTACACACGTTTTAGCAGGTTGGTTGGGCTATTATCAATGGTCTTTCAGTTTAGGAAGGCTTTGTTAAGCAATTGATTTTCATGTGTTTAATTGTATGTTTGCGTGGGTTTTAACGACCGTTTGTCGGTTTTTGTCTGGTTTTTCAAGTATTTTCCTATAATTTTTTGACATATTCTTTGAGTAGGCTTTAATTAACCTATAGAAAATGATTAATCATTTAACTGGTTAATGATAAAAGTGTTTTTGTGAATACGCTGTAGCCCGGCGTAGGCTCGTTCTCTCCTTTTACGAGCCATTGGAACTGGCAACCCCAGGTCGGTTTCATCTTTGTAGCCCGGCCTTTGGCCGGGTTTTTTTTGATGAATGATTTTGGTTGTGCTTCCGTTAACGACACTTGACGGACATTAGAAGACTTTAAAACATTTCACCGCAGAGACGCAGAGTCGCGGAGAAAAACAAATCTATGTTTGCAACAACGTAGGTCGGACAATGCCCACCCATTAAAATATTTTTCTCTGCGCCTCCGCGTCTCTGCGGTGAA
>JAFLJY010000231.1 GCA_022712755.1 Gammaproteobacteria bacterium | reverse complement strand
TGGAAGGAATATATTAAAAACCAGAAGCCGAATGAACCTGATGATGATTTTAGTGTGCTGTAAGCTACCGCCTTTAGGCGAAATTATCCGGCTTTCAGCCGTAATCTGAAGCCACCGGCTTTGAGCCGGTGGTTTATTCACAAAATCAAGGGTGCTAATAAACATTTACTCTGCCAGTTTGATATATATTTTTCGATTATTTAATTACAAGTTAACCGGCCGTTTTATACAGAGTAGAGCGAAGCGGGACGGCGTATAAAACGGTCGGGTTAGACGATTTGATACTCATTGAGCCTCCCCAATAGTTTAGTCCTGAGACTAAACTGAAGGTGACGAAACCAAAACCGGAGAAGCCTAATGAATTTCTACAATAACACACACCCATACTACTGCGGTATCGATTTACACGCCAGATCACTCTACGTTTGTATTCTGGATCAGGAAGGAAATACCTGCTTGCATAAAGAGATTTCAGCTAACCCAGATAAATTACAGCAACTACTTGAACCCTATATCGGCAATATTGTGCTCGGTGTTGAATGCATGCACTGCTGGTACTGGGTCGCTGACTTCTGCAGTGATGCAGGTATTGACTTTATTCCCGGCCATGCTCTGTACATGACAAAATCATCTGGAGTGATTTTGAACAGCTTTAGCTGCCCGAAGGGTAAAACACAGGGAGGTGTTTTATAGTGCCATTCACGGCGGAAAAGCAAAGAATGACCGGATTGACTCATTCAAGATTGCCAACCTGATTCGCGGCGGTAATTTCCCACTGGCTTATGTCTATCCAAAAGAAATGCGGGCAACCCGCGACTTGCTGCGCCGGCCATGAAAAGCGACTGACTTAACAGCTACCCTGACAGATGAAGTAGTCGACTTTGCTCGAGGTGAAAGTCCTCTGTAGGAGATTCACTGTTTAAATTATTTTAAACATTATAACTACTAGCCGATGGCAACTGTGCGGAGCCGCATGCAGGGTGGTGTGGGGAGGGCTGACTAGAGGTCAGCCCTTACCCGATTTAGCCATTTAGAATTCGTGCTCATTCACAATAAATGCCGAAGACTTTGAGTGGTCGATGAAATTTCCTTCATCTTCTAGCAACGCTGCCCCCAATTTTTGTCCCTCAGGGGAACTCATGCCTTCCATCAGTGCTTCTTCTGACTCAAACCAGACTTCAGCAACACCATCATACTCAGGTAGCATCCCTCTGGAGGTTCTTAACCCTTCGTTCAGTGGCGTGTCTAAAGTGTGTGATTGGACATATTTTTTTGCACCCATCGCATCAGCGTTTTTCATAAAGAACGGGCCATGCTTATTCATCCAATAATCTTTGAATTCTTCACGGGTTAGTTTGGGGTGACGTGTTATACACATAACGAACTTGATCATTTATAAACTCCTAATAGTGCATACTCATTTATTACGTTAGCGTTGATTTAGAATTTTCCGTTGTTGTTTTTCCATTCGCTGCGAGATGGAATAACCTCTGTTGTGTCCCAGTGTTCAACAACTTTACCATCCTTTAAGCGATAAAGATCAAAGAAGGAGGATAGCTTTTGGTTAGTGTGACCTTCACAAACGGACAGTACAAAATTTCCCTCGGCTAATAAACGATGACACTTTTTATATTTGAGTGAATAATCACCATCGGTTGGCTTGGATAGAGTGGTGCATAGTTCAGTAAGATTATCGCCAAAATGTGGGTTGTGCTCCGTATAGTGGTTTTGATTTATGAAAACATCCATGTTTTTAAGGTCGCCATGAATAAGTACATCTTCAACAAATGATTGAATCAGTTCGCGATTGCTCTCTGTTAATTCATTATCTTTAACTTCCGTTGATCCATCTACCATTGAGTGGCCAGAGCTGTTAGGCCCATACCTTTTCTGGATGTTGTCCCAATGTTCGACCGCCTGGCCGTTTTCGAAGCGGAAAATTTCAAATCCTATATTACGAGTGGCAAAGTCATACTCCGTGTGGGCAAAGACAAAATCACCATCTTCGAAAACGCGAACAATATTCACTCGAGGTGATGTTTTAGATAGACGCTTAAATAGATTGGCCAGCCCTTCGCTTCCTTCATGAGTTTGCGGATTGTGCTGGATGTATTTTTCTTCATTGACTACAGAAACAGATGCTGGGTCACCGGTTTCTATACCTTTCAGCAATTTGCATATCTGTTCTTTTTTATTTGAGTCCATAGAAGCGGAATAATATTTATGCTGGCTAACGTTTGAGTTGTGGGGTTGCACAGCGGACTAGAAGAACGAAAGACGCGTTTTGACAGTCCCGCACGAACGAACAAGGATAGATTGTGAGAGCGAAGCGAACCACAATCTATCCTTGTTCGTTATGTGTTTTTTTGCTACCATGTGTACACATATAATTTATTATACACATAGGAGGCTGTAATGCGTACAAATATTGAAATTGATGATAGTTTAATGGCTGATGCTTTAAAAGCAACAGGTTTGAGCACCAAAAAAGAAGCTGTTGAATTAGGGCTTAAGGCATTGATTAAGTTAAATAAACAAGCTTCTATAAGAGCACTTAGAGGCAAATTAAAGTGGGAAGGTAGCCTGGAAGAAATGAGAGCTAAATAATGATTTTAGTGGACTCAAGTGTTTGGATTGATTTTTTTAATGGCGCGGATAATGCTGAAACGGATAAATTGAATGAGATACTAGGACTTGAAGAAGTTGTAATTGGTGACCTTATACTTGCTGAAGTATTGCAAGGGTTTAGGAGCGATACAGACTACAAAGCCGCTAAAAATGTTTTAACGTCATTAGCTGTGCATGATCTATTAGGTAAAGAACTTGCGATTAAAAGCGCAAATAATTTTAGAAAACTCAGGAAAAAAGGAATTACGATTAGAAAAACAGCGGATGTAATAATTGCCACCTACTGTATAGAAAACAAATTGTCTTTACTATTTACAGACAAAGACTTTATACCATTTGTAGATAACTTAAGACTTAAATCTGCTTGTTGATTTTTACACATAACGCCAGAGTTGTGCGGGCGGAGCGTTTTTTGCGTAGCTCCGAACAAACGACTTGGTACGCCCAGCATGGGCGTGAACTAGTGAGGTGAAAGTCCTCTGTAGGAGATTCACTTGTTATTTTAGTAAAGTCAAAACGAGCGGGAAAACGGGTTTTAAGTAGCATTACAAACTACTTGAAAGGTTGCCTAAAACTGAAAGTGAATACAGAGAAAAGCCAGGTGGTAAATGTAAGCCAAAGCAAGTTTTTAGGGTTTACATTTTCACGACGCAATATCCAATGGCACAGCAAAACCGTGCACAAGTTTAAACAAAAGGTGCGCGAACTCACCAACCGAAACTGGGGCGTGAGTATGCAGTATCAATTATATAAACTCACACTTTATCTCAGAGGCTGGATTAACTATTACGGTATCGCAGCCTACCAAAAATGCGTTGATCTAGATCACTGGATAAGGCGGCGTGTACGCATGTGCTACTGGCGTCAGTGGCGCAAGCCCCGTACAGTTTAGTAGCTAAACTGTTGAAGCTTGGTGTATCTACAAAATGGGCAGTGACTTGTGGCAGCACAAGAAAAGGTCCATGGCGAAGTTCAAAAACACCAGGTATTCAACAGGCGCTGAGCAATAACTATTTAAAAGAGGGAGGTCTCTTCTCATTGAGGGAGGGTTGGATAAAGGTTCATTATCCTAACGGATAATTTAAATGAACCGCCCTGTGCGGAGCCGCATGCAGGGTGGTGTGGGGAGGGTTGACTAGAAGTCAGCCCTTACCCGATTTAAGCCTTTACGCATAATTGGAACGGTAAGGCAGAACATGTAAATCAGACTTATTTTGACGAGACTGCCAAAGGTCGTATGCATTTTGAAGACGCAGCCAGTGGTCTGCAGATGGTTTTTTAAATACAAGCTCTAAACGTAATGCCATCTCTGGCGTTATTGCGCCTCTGCCATTTAACACCTTTGAAAGTGTTTTACGGCTTACGTTTAAATGCTCTGATGCATCTGTGATGGTTAGCTCTAAAGGGGTAATTACCAGTTCTTTTAGAATTTCACCGGGGTGTGCGGGGTTATGCATGCTCATTAGTGATAATCCTCATAATTAACTATTTCTGCATCTCGACCTATGAATCGAAATGTTACCCTCCAATTGCCACTAACAGAGACCGACCAGACGTTTTTACGATTGCCTTTTAGTTCGTGTAACCGTAAGCCAGGTAAATCCATATCCTGTGGGCTTTCAGCTTGATCAAGGTTGGTGAGTATTAACCTTATGCGTTTGGCATGTTTTGCTTGAATGCCAGACGATTTACCAGTTTTATAGAAAAGCTCTAATCCCTTATGTATAAAACTAGTTATCATGACGATGATTGTAACCTATTGGGTTACGTTGTCAAGTGGGTGATTATTAGGGCTTAACGTTAGAGCTGTGCGGACGCGTTTTTTGCGTTCCGAACTAGCGACTTGTTGAACAAAGCCGCAAAGCGGCAGAAAACCCCGCGCAGCTGAACAAGTATAATTTCCCAGCCCAATTCCGGGCGCTATTTAGAGGAAATTGTAACATGAACAAAAACGAAAAATCCCGATTTGAAAGCGACTATCAAC
>JAFLJY010000073.1 GCA_022712755.1 Gammaproteobacteria bacterium | reverse complement strand
AATCGCACCGCCTTCCTGGCTCTTTGCGAAATACCGTCCATCCATGGACATAACGGTACATCCCTGTACCACTACTCACTGCTTTTCAGCACTGCTCCCAGGGCAGGCCATGATAACGCCAGCCACCTACAGTGCTACGTTGATGATTGTCATCAAGCTTGCCTTCAAAACCTTCATCAATGTGGTATACATTTTTTATGCCCGCTTCAGTAAGTACCTTGCCGGCATCATCTGATCGATTACCACTGCGGCAAATCAAAATAATGGGCACATTATCAACGGACTCCTGTAAACCACCGAGTGCCAGTTTTCTAATTTCAGTAACAAAATTTTCGTTAATAATCCAGTCCGGTTCGTCTATCCAGGGAATATGAACCGCGCCTTTAGGATGGCCTACAAATAAAAACTCCATACTTGAACGCACATCAATGAGTAGTGTACGAGGATCCTGTTGGCAAATTTTCCAGGCTTCGAGTGCGGTAATTGTTTTTAATTGTTGTGACATATAAAATTATTTCCAGAAAAGCCTATGATTACATTGTCAATTTTGTCTGGTTATTTCTATCGAAGCTGGTTTTGACTCAGCTTGCATCCGATTATCTACATATTGCATAAAAGGCGACAGGCGTTTAAACACTGCCGCTAAATGCTGATCAGGGATCTGGTAAAAATTTCCTGCCAAAATAGATGAAAAGGCCTGTTCAATATCCTGCTCAGTAATAACCTCTGGCGGCGCTTCGCCTACTGCCTGATTTTCATAACAAACAACTTGCTCTGTTGCTGAATTAACCGCTTGTTGCAGTGCATTATCAGCCTGTTCCAGTATATCGTTAAAAACAGTAACTTCAACTAAATCAGGAACCGTATAACCGGCTACGAAATTTATCCGGATTCTTTCTTTGCCGGTATCAAAAACAAGTTTATTAATACTTTGACAAACACGGTTGATTACGGCTTCTGTTTTTTGTTTGCCGGTCATCGGCAGCACCAGTGCGTATTTTGCAACCCCTATGCGAGCGGCGATGTCCTCATCACGCATCCCTTCTTGCAGGCGCTTGCCAACTGCTTTAATGATATGTTGGGCTACTCTCTTACCGTGAGTTAAAAAATATTTCTGAAAATCAGTGATTTCAAAGAATACCGTGCTGATAGGCAACTTGTGTCGACTGGCAAAAGAAACCGCTTTCGCGCCCTGCATCTGTAGCGAATTGGTATTGTATAAACCGGTAAGTTTGTCGTGACTCATTTTCTTTTCCAGCTCAACCACTTTCCGGTTTAATTGTGCATAGGCTTTAGCCCGGCTAATTAAATCGATTGATTCAAATGGCTTGGCAACAAAATCGGTTGCGCCAGCATCAATAACCTCCTGTTTTATTGATACGGAATCTTCGTGCCCGGTCATAATAATCACCGGCAAATCGGCAATATGTTCGGCGTCTGCGCCTCGGATTTGATTTAGCAGCCCCATGCCATCAAGGTTTGGCATGCTTAAATCGGTAAACACGGCTGAAATGGTCTTCACTTTCTGTAGCGTTTCCCATGCAACCCGACCATCTTCAGCAAGATGAACGTCATAATCATTAGCCAGCATTTTTTTAGCCGCGTGACGAATCACTTTGGAATCATCTACCACCAATATTTTCGGCTTTTTTGTAACTTGCTCGTTCATAAACTAAAATCTCCTGTCACACTTAAGCCCTCTAACACGGCGTTTTTTTAGTGTGGGATATTTTTATATTAAAAATGGTGTATATTCATTGTTTTATACAAAAGCATAGTTGCATATCATCCAGTTGCAAATGGTCACGCAATATTTATTATGGATACATCAGATTGATATTGATAGAGTAACTAGCCTAAAAATTTCCTTATGTCACTGTATTTTCATGGCAAATAGTTATAATCTACAAAGCAGGATACTAAAACCAACTTAACAGTTGCTATCAAGAACCTCTATCAAGAAAGGGAAGCACTTCTTCATGAGTGAAAATAACAAAAATAACGAATATATAATCAGCCCATATGACAAACTGGTTGTCGACATACGCAACAACCTGACAACGCGTTTGGGTGACCTGATGTCGAAGCTGCTAAATTCAGCCCAGGACAATCTGCTTGATATGTCCGAAGCCGCTGATAACAACAAAGACCAGGCTCGTTATTTTGAGTTAATGCATCAACTGCGAGCACTAAAACCCTCTATCGCCAGCACTTTTGACAAAAAGGTGAAAGGGCTTCTGCTACCCGCTAGTGAATTTGAAGCCAGCCAGACGCAGCATAAAATTGAAGATGAAGATGATGAATTAAGCCTGGTTGGTCAGGATGAAATGGAAGGCATTGTTCTGGTAAAAAGCATTGGTGAGCGCGCAGGATCGAAATACCGTGAACAATTACAGCACCTTGAAGCACGGTTGGAGCATCTGGCACTTAAAACATCTACTGTTTTCACTAAAGATGCGCTGCTGCCTACCCATTTTTGTCAGGCATTTAATGATGCATTGAGTGATGATTTTGACAAAATTAATAAAAAAATATTGTTCTCTATGTTTGAAATAGAGGTTACCAGCAAACTTGATGCTTTATACGACTCCATCAACAATCGCCTGGTTGATGCGGACATCCTGCCACAAATAAAACTGCACACACAAAAACAACAACCATCGCGCGCACGGCCCGGACACCTGCCTAGTTCTGCTGTAAACCCGGAAGAAAACCAGCATAATGATTATGCTGATGGTTATGCTGGTCACCCGGGAATGGGAGACTCAGACATGACGGCTGGCGGCGGCATGAGTGGTAATAGCGTAGGCGGTTTTGCGATGACGGCAGACCCTGGTGGCAGCTACCACAATGCCAGGCAAAGGACACTGCAGTCACAATCAGGCGGCAGACGCATGGGTGATCACGCAGAAGCAGGTTCGGCTACGAATGCCAGCTATGTAGACAGGGATGCAAACAGAGGTGCCGCTGGTAATACTGGCTATCAACACTATACCGCTGGTATGCCAGCTAATCAGGTTGGCCGTGTTTTAGGGAACTTTATCGGTGGTATGCCCTTTACTCCTGGCAATGCAGACAGCTCGTCTGCCGCCCATAGTAACTTTTTCCCTGAAACCACGACACAAGATTTTGGCCATCAGGAAATCATCCATGCCTTATCCGGTATTCAAAATTTACCGCAATTTACCCAGATGGAGCAAGCTCGATTTGATGCAGAAGCCATCAAACAGGCTGTACTAGCAGAAATTGCAAAAACCTCCGGTGGTGCTGTTACCAAACGCATCAATAAAATTGCTGAAAAAACCATTGATTTTATTGAGCTGATTTTTGATGCTATTGTTGATGACGAAGAAATTTCAGATGCCATTAAAACTCTTTTGCTACGATTACAAATCCCTGTCATTAAAGCGTCGATGGTTGATCAGGAATTCTTTATTTACGATGATCATCCTGCACGAGTATTACTTGATACCATTGCTGATGCTGGTGCTGGCATCACTGAACACAGCGATGTGATGTACAAAAAACTGGATAAAGTTATTTCCAGCATATTGAATGAGTACGACATAACCACTGAGACTTTTCAGAGTGCGTTGGACGAGCTCAATACCATTATCGAAGAACAGGAAGCATCTGCTCGTACCATCGAACAGGAAGAGCAACAACAGCTGCTACGCAAGCATGCACGCGCCACCGTATTAAAAACTTTACGCGCCACAACCACAGGTCAAAGCTTGCCGGAGGCCGTGCACCCGCTCATCCTCAAACGCTGGCCAACATTAATGTTTAACCATTACCTGAAAAAAGGTAAAGAAAATGATGAGTGGGTAAATTTAGCCTTCACCTTGCGACACCTCGTGGAAAGCGTTCAGCCCATCACCTCAGCTGAACAGCTTGCAAAGCTGGTAGCTGAAAAAGAGGAGCTATTAGCGCAAACAGAAATCCATTTAAACACCTTAAGCAAATCAAAAAAAGATGTTCAAAATACTGTGGCGGCGTATAAAGAAACCTTACAGTTACATATTGATGATGCCAACTTTAGTGCAGAAGAAGTCAGTATCGCTGAAGAAGTTGTCAGCAATGCGGCACCGGTTGTGGAGCTTCCCATCTTCGATACTACCGAGGAAAAACAGGATATCCCTGCCAATGTTATGCCCGGCATGTGGTTTCAGCTTTATATGGGCGAAGATAAAGCCGCCAGGCGCTGCAAGCTATCCGTTATTATCACTGAAGATGCAAACTTAATGTTTGTTAATCACAAAGGTGAACTGGTAACGGAAAAATCTTTTGATGAATTTAATGAAGAAGTAGCAAATGACACAAGCAAAATGATTATGGGTCACTCTGTATTTGACCATGCCTTTAAGTCAGTGGTGGATCGCTTGAATTAGAAAGAAAGGTGTTAGCAGGGTGGGCAGATTTTTTGCCCACGCTACAATTCTGAAATAAAAAACAAAAAGCCGACACAAAAATTATTTTGTGTCGGCTTTTTATTGAGAAGCTACTTCTATTCTGCTATCAAACAGGCTTATAAAATATAACCCCGTTCATCATGCTGGTTAATATCCAGACCTTCCGTTTCCTGCTCATCACTAACACGTAAACCAAGTAATTTATCGACCACTTTCAAAATAACAAAGGTAACAATGGCAGTAAATGCGATAACAGCGATAACACCAATCAGTTGTACAGTTACCTGTGAGCCCATGTCCAGGCCGTTGGCATAACCAATACCACCCAAACCGGTAGCAACAAAGATACCGGCAAAAAGAGTGCCTAATATACCACCCACACCGTGTACCGGAAACACATCCAGTGAGTCATCGATTTTAAGTTTTTGTTTGATAAACGCAGTAGCAAAAAAGCAAACAATGCCGGCACTAAAACCAATGATTAACGCAGCCATCGGGCCAACAAAACCTGAAGCTGGTGTAATCGTACCTAAACCTGCAACCATGCCTGTTACCGTACCCAGAGCACTGGGTTTGCCGTATTTAACCCATTCCATCAGCGCCCAGGTTAAAGCACCACAGGCTGCGCTGATATGGGTAACCAGCATTGCCATGCCAGCATCGCCATTCGCCATCAAGGCACTGCCGCCATTAAAACCAAACCAGCCAACCCATAACATAGCTGCACCGGTAACTGTCATGGTCATATTGTGTGGCATCATTGGTGTGGTTGGGAAACCATTACGACTACCCATTACCATGGCGGTCACTATAGCCGCCACCCCGCAAGTAACATGCACCACGGTACCACCGGCAAAATCGAGTAGCCCCATTTGTGCTAACCAGCCTCCGCCCCATACCCAGTGTGCAACAGGGAAGTAAACAGCACTGACCCAGAGAGCGCTGAACAACAACATTGAGGAAAATTTCATGCGCTCGGCAAAGCCACCAACAATCAATGCCGTGGTGATAATGGCAAAAGTCAGCTGAAACATAACAAATGTGGTTTCAGGTAATGTACCGCTCAGCGATTCACGCGTGACATTAGCTAAAAAGGCATTATCCAGCCCGCCTATCCATGCATTCAAACCACCACCATCACCAAAAGCCAGGCTATAACCATAAATCACCCAGATAATACTCACCACACATGCAATGCTAAAACACTGCATTAACACCGACAGCACATTTTTAGAGCGAACCAGGCCGCCATAAAATAATGCCAGACCGGGTAAGGTCATAAACAATACTAAAGCGGTTGAGGTAAGTATCCAGGCGGTATCGCCGCTATCTAGTGTGTCAGCTTGCGCCATGATCGGCAAAAATAACAACACAAGCGTAGTTAAACAATTATTTAATTTTTTCATATTATTCCACTTTATTATTCACTTATGTCCATGGAAGGACGGTATTTCGCAAAGAGCCATGGATGGCGGTGCGATTATGTCTCTGGAAGGACGGCCATGTTTGCAGTTATGGCGCAAAGAGCCATGGATGGCGGTGCGATTTTCATTATTCCATCCTTAGGTTCGCCTGCCTGCTGCAGGCAGGTAAACGGTGCATCCATGCCCCACTACTCATTGTTTTTAAAGCGCTTCACTACCTGACTCACCGGTACGAATACGGATTGCCTGCTCAACATTTAATACAAAGATTTTACCGTCACCAATTTTTCCGGTATTCGCCGCTTTACTAACGGCTTCAATCACTTTATCTACCTGATCATCATCAACAGCAGTTTCAATTTTAACTTTGGGTAAAAAATCAACGACATACTCTGCACCGCGATACAGTTCTGTATGGCCCTTTTGTCGTCCAAAGCCTTTTACTTCTGACACGGTGATTCCCGTTACACCAACTTCAGATAATGCCTCACGTACATCATCGAGCTTAAAGGGTTTGATAATAGCTGTGATTAGTTTCATTTTTACTCCTGATACTGGACTGTTTTTTTGTAACGAATAGATTCGGCAGTCTTTTTACCACAACTCAGGGGTGCTATGTAGCAAAAACTCAAAAAACATTTTATCCACAGAGCAGTGGTACATGGAAGTACCGCTTACGAACCAAAGGATGGATAAACGCAGATGAACACAGATGAACACAGAGTAGTGACACAAGGATGTGTCGGTTACGAACCAAAGGATGGATAAAATTCTCAAACAATATATGCCACCCTGAACGACAATGAAGGATCTTAAAGCCTGAACACTCTATACACGGCAAGATTCTTCGCTATCGTTCATGTAACAGTAGTTATTTAAAGTTTTTATCTGTGAATAAAATGTTTTTGAGGTAATAGGCATCTGGATCGTTTCTTCCTTATCATAATAACAAATCAGTATAAAAAATAAGGCAAAAAAAAGGCCGAGCACCGAAGTGCTCGACCAACCACAATACTAGCAGGAGTCTTTTACTTACTAGTAAATTCGGGATAGGCTTCGAGGCCGCATTCGCCTATATCGACGCCTTCATACTCTTCCTCGGCAGATACTCGAATCCCCATGATCATCTTCAGCGCAAACCACACAATGAAACTGGCTCCAAACACCCAGGCAAAGATAGTGCCAGCACCAATTAACTGACCCGAGAAACTAACGCCTGAGTTGGTTAATGGTACTAACATCAAGCCAAGGAAACCACAGGTACCGTGTACAGAAATAGCACCCACTGGATCATCAATTTTCAGTTTGTCGAGGAACACGATTGAGAATACAACCAGTACGCCACCTAATGCGCCAAACAATGTTGCTACCAGCGGTGTCGGTGTGGAAGGTTCGGCGGTAATGGCAACCAGTCCGGCTAATGCACCGTTTAACAGCATGGTTAAATCTGCTTTACCAAACAACAAACGTGCTGTGATCAAAGCTGCCATTGCGCCACCTGCAGCCGCGGCGTTGGTATTTAGGAACACCATGGCAACCGCGTTAGCACTGGCAATGTCGCCCAGTTTTAACACTGAGCCACCATTGAAGCCAAACCAGCCCATCCATAAGATGAAGGTGCCTAATGTTGCTAAAGGCAGGTTTGCACCAGGGATAGGGTGAACCGTGCCGTCAGCAGCATATTTACCTTTACGAGCGCCAAGCAGTAATACACCGGCTAAGGCTGCAGATGCGCCCGCCATATGTACGATGCCAGAACCAGCAAAGTCAGAGAAGCCAAGGTCGCCCAGGTTATATAAACCAAAAACGTCCTGACCGTTCCATGTCCAGGCACCTTCCATAGGGTAGATAACGCCAGTCATCACCACAGCAAATACCAGGAAACTCCATAACTTCATACGTTCAGCTACAGCGCCAGAGACGATTGACATCGCGGTAGCTACGAACACCACCTGGAAGAAAAAGTCAGCCCCGTTAGCGTAAACAGAGCCACCATCAAAACCGGCTTCTTTAGATTCAGCCAGTACTGTCGCTGTTAACGCATCGGCAGTAGCTGCACCATCGAGCGCTATGCCACTTAGCATATAACCACCACCGTACATAATGGCATAGCCGCATACCATGTACATGATGCAGGAAATGGCAAACAGTGCCACGTTCTTGGTTAAAATTTCAGCAGTATTTTTAGAACGAACCAGACCGGCTTCTAACATTGAGAAACCAGCCGCCATCCACATAACTAACGCGCCGCATACCAGAAAATAAAAGGTATCGAGCGCGTATTGTAATTCGAGAATTTGATCTACACTTATTTGATCCACGTTGAGATCCTCCAGATGTGTTAGTTTTGAAACTACTCAGCGAGTAGTCAAAGTATGTGGTAACTGCTCAGATTGCCCCTGAAAATCGTCAGATCAAGGCGAAAAATGTGAGCTTACACGTGTAAGTGTCCATTTTTTAACGCAGAGATGGCGGTTTTCAGGGGTTAGCTGAGTAGTTACTTAATTTTTACAGTGCTTCAGTGCCTGTTTCACCGGTACGAATACGTACAACCTGTTCAATCGTTGTGACAAAAATTTTGCCATCGCCAATTTTGCCGGTGTTAGCTGCATCACGAATAGCGTCCATGACTTTTTCAGCAATATCAGCATCAACCGCCACTTCAACTTTCACTTTTGGCAAAAAATCAACCACATACTCAGCACCACGGTATAACTCGGTATGGCCTTTCTGGCGGCCGAAACCTTTTACTTCTGTTACAGTAATACCTTGTACACCCATTTCAGATAACGCTTCACGCACATCGTCCAGCTTGAAAGGTTTAATGATTGCAGTAATCATTTTCATGTGAATTACCTCTATAGTTTTCCCGAACCCGGTTTTATAAATAAAACCGGGTTCGGGGTTTAAGTCGGTTTAATTAAAAAAGTTTAAACCTGTTAGTTTGTAAAAATATTTTGGCTATGCCATCAGATATAAAAGTTGTGTTCTGACACTTTTTTATCCGATAAATATTCGTTGCTGTTATCAAGCTGGACTAGATGTCCCAGGCTTTTGACCACGTTGCAACAATGCGGACATTATCGGCATTACCGCCTTCAATGTCGTTCTTTTCAACTGACACCGTTACTTCACCACTGGTGAGACTTACACCATAATGCGTGTAATCCAGTGCTTGTGTGGCACTATCGTTATCAAACATGTAGGTACCAACAAAAACACTGGTGTCAAATGGGCCTGCTGTAAAATCATAAGCTGCATTTAAATACAGGTCGCCCTCGTCAAACGCACCCCCTGTATTAGCACTTGCAGAATCAACTGTGGTGGCAACGCCCGCCGATAAACCGCCAAACGAGGCATTCAAATAGACTTCAGTGAAGTTTGTATTGGGTGCGAGCGTATAGGCATAAACAATGGCGCCAACGTCATAACCAAAATCACCTGCTTCACCTGCAAAACCAACGTAGAAATCTGTTTCCTGACCGACAACCAACGACCCTACCCAGGTGCCAGCATATACTCCAGACTCACCAGACCAGTCAACGCCACCTTGTACAGAAGCGGTGTCTGATGACTGCGAAACACCGCGCCAGATGTAGTTTGATGTTGCAGTGGCATTGACAGATGCATCTGCCATAGCGACACCACTAGTTAAAGCAGCACTAGATAAAATGGCAGCAACTGCAGTTGCCAAAACAATAGATTTTTTCATTAGACATACTCCGGGTTAATATAAGAAATAAACAGTTTTTATGGAAAACTTATAATGCCATATGCAGAAACTATGCCAGTTATAATAAATTCAGTAAAATCAATAACTAATAAAAAAAATCATTTCACGAGAGTAACTTGCCTAACGTATTCGCACCAATCTGGCGCATTCAAAACACAGTGGATACATTTTGGTGCATGATTCTATACATGATTAAATAAAGCGATTGATTTACAATAGCGCTATCATTTTTAGGTGGCCTTTAAACATGAACCCAGCACTCGACGAATTAGCAAAACGCATCAGCTCACTTATTCCTGGTGATGTAAAACACATGCAGGTCGATATCGAAAACAATGTGCATAGCCTGTTACAGACAGGTTTAAGCAAAATGAATCTGGTCACACGCGAAGAGTTTGATGTGCAATCTGCCGTGTTGCAGCGAACTAGAGAAAAGCTTGAAGCACTTGAAAAACAAATAGAGCAATTACAGGAAAAGTAGCAACAATGCGGCTAAGCAAGCAGTCACAATATCTGATAAACAAAATAAGAACTTGAATGCCAGCTTTCGACACATAACAGAAGTTGGCAGTTTGCGGTTATCAGTTGGCAGTAAAAGCAAAACCAGTGTTTTTGCCAGGCAGATCGCGGCTTTTAAGTGTTTTTATTTTTAACTGCAAACTGCCAACTGATAACTTCTCTTTATGACCGTTAGCAGCCCTTTTCTCAACGAATGTGTAAGGCACTATATATTTGCCAGACCAGGGACAAGCGACTACACTAATGCAACTTACATCTCAGGGAAGGGAAAACATGGAGCTCGCTACACTTTATACTCGCGCACTTAATGGCATTAATGCTGTTAGTGTCACGGTTGAAGTTCACCTGTCTAACGGTCTGCCCGCTTTTTCTATTGTCGGGTTGCCAGAAGCGGCGGTCAGGGAAAGTAAAGACCGGGTTCGTGCCGCCATTATCAACTCCAGTTTTCAATTTCCTGCGCGAAAAATCACCGTTAATCTTGCTCCGGCTGATTTACCCAAAGAGGGTGGTCGCTATGATTTGCCTATTGCGCTCGGCATTCTGGCGGCATCGGGCCAAATTGATCAATCAAAACTGAATCAATACGAATTTCATGGTGAGCTGGCTTTGTCTGGTTTATTACGTGAAGTAAATGGCAGCCTGCCGGTCGCTCTGGCGGCACAAAAAAATAACAAAAAATTGATTATGCCGGTTAAAAGTGCGGAACAGGCAGCATTGATCGAAAACGCTGAAATTTTTGCGGCCAACAATCTGTTAACGGTGTGCCAGCATCTGCAAGGACGATTGCATTTACCTGAGGCAAAAACGGCTTGTGAGCCAGCGGCTGGTAGAGCGGTAGCAGATATGTCCGATGTTCGTGGTCAGCATCACACCCGTCGTGCACTGGAAATTGCTGCTGCGGGTCGCCACAACATGCTAATGGTTGGGCCGCCCGGTACTGGAAAATCCATGCTCGCCAGTCGCCTGCCCGGCATTTTGCCGCCAATGAGTACGCAGCAGGCACTGGAAAGTGCCGCCATTAATTCCATTAGTTATCAGGGTTTTGATATAGGGCAATGGAAAATACGTCCGTTTCGCAGCCCGCACCATACTGCATCTGGTGTCGCGCTGGTGGGCGGAGGCTCAAAACCCTGCCCCGGCGAAATATCACTGGCGCATCAGGGTGTATTATTTCTTGATGAGCTAACCGAGTTTGATCGTCACAGATC
>JAFLJY010000072.1 GCA_022712755.1 Gammaproteobacteria bacterium | reverse complement strand
CCGTCATTTTGATAAATTGCCAGCCGATGCCGATAATACCAGCAAAGCCAGAGCGGTGGTTACTGCCACCGCTGAAATCGGCAATCCAACCACATTGGCAACGTTTACCGTGGTGGTGGTATTTGTATCACTGCTTTTGATTACCGGCATGCTGGGGGAGTATTTTTATCCGTTAGCCTTTAATTTACCGGTAGCAATGATTGCCTCACTGCTGGTTGCCTATACGGTAACGCCATGGTTGGCACGGCGCTGGATGTTGACAGCCATTGGCCATGATGGACCCTATAAAGGTGAACATTTGCGCGGCGAAGAGCCGCATAGATTGCAGGGCTTTTATCGCAAACTCATTACCACACTGCTGGCGCGGCGCAAATTACGAAAGCTATTTTATCTGCTTGTTGCGCTGCTGCTGGTATTATCATTTTTACAACCCGCGTGGCAGTTTATCCGTGCGCAGGGAATAACCGGCGCGGTATCACCACTGGGTGTACCGTTAGCATTCCTTCCCAAAGACAGCAAAAATACTTTTTTAATTCATCTTCATTTAGCAGAAAATACGCCGCTGGAAGTAACGGATCGTGCCGCCAGAGAAGTGGGTGAGCTGTTACGACAGCAATCCATCGTGTCCAACTATCAAACCTATGTCGGCATTCCTTCTGTCATTGATTTTAATGGACAACTGCGTGGCAGTGGTAATCAGGCAGGCTCACAGCTTGCCGATATACGTGTCAACTTGACCAGCAAATTTGAGCGCAGTGAAAACTCCATTAACTTTGTTCGCCGTTTGCGTCCTGAAATAGAAAAAATAGCCGCATCTTATCCTGGCAGCGTGTTCAAACTAATAGAAGACCCACCCGGGCCGCCCGTCAGGGCAACGGTGTTAGCAGAAATCTACGGCCCCGATCTGGACGTACTGGATCGGCTAACTAAAAAGATAGAAGCTAAGTTTGTTGATACCTATGACATGGCAGAGGTGCAGACAAGTATTCCGGGCGATGTAAGCGAATACCGTTTCCGCTTTCATCGTGACAAGATCGCATTAGCCGGGCCTGATCCCGCAACGGTGTCACGCGTACTCAATCAGTTAATTCAGGGTGAAGTGTTAGGTCATGCACATCCCCAAGGTGAAAGAGCACCGGTTCCGATTCGGCTTCATATACCACGTGAGCACCGAATAAACCCGGCATTATTGGAACGCGCCTTTGTTAACAATACCAGGGGTAAGTCTATTCCACTGTCTGAACTGGTTTATGTGACTAAGGCAAAACAGGTAAAACCCATCCATCACAAAAACTCGGAACGGGTATTTTATATAGGTGGTGAATTGTCAAACAGTGACCCAGTGTACGCGGTACTGGATCTCGACCGGCAGTTGGATGGCTTAGAAGTCGCCACCGGGCAATATCTAAAAACAGCCAACCTGAATTTCACGCCTGTGCGAGCCAACGCACTTGAAGGTTATAAATTATTATGGGAAGGTGAATTGCGCCTGACACTGGATGCGTTTCGTGACATGGGTTTGGCGTTAGGTATGGCGTTGCTAGGTATCTACCTTTTACTGGTTGGCTATTACCGTTCGTTTCGTTTGCCGTTGCTGGCAATGACTGCCGTACCACTGGCACTCATTGGTGTTTTTCCAGCGCATTGGGCTTTTGGCGTGAGTTTCTCCGCTGCCTCAATGATCGGCGTGATTGCGCTGGCAGGTGTTGTAGTGCGTAATTCATTATTGATTATTGATTTTGCTCAAGATTACCAAAGACAAGGTTACGGTATTGAGGAAGCAGTACGCGAAGCCGGCGCAGTCAGATTAAGGCCCATACTGCTAACCACGCTTGCCATTGCACTGGGTACAGCCGTCATGGTACCCGATGCGGTATTTGGTGGCCTGGCAATAGCTCTTATATTTGGTGCAATAACTTCTGCACTTTTAGTTGTTATCATTGTACCGTTATTATACCGACGTATGATGGAAGGACAGACTGATGATAGCTTGTTAAGTTAATAGATATTTAATGTCTGCTTATCTAGGCGTAGCTGACCATTCAGCGGATAAGCACGCCCGATCCTTTTTGGCCGGAACTTTACTGACAGTATAATTCGTTTAAGGTCAGCTTTGTGTTGAAAGCAGCCATTCTAAACTGATAATGAAGAATCTTAGTTTCAAGGCACAAGTAATTTATATTCGTCTTCTTTAAATCCAATCACAAGTGTTTTTCCCTTTTCTAAAACAGGGCGTTTTATAGAACTTGGGTTGTCCAGCATTACCTGAATAGCTGAAGTTTCATCGATGTTATTTTTTATTTCATCACTGAGTTTTCGCCAGGTCGTTCCGCGTTTATTCAGCACAAATTCCCAACCGGCTTTTTTTACCCATAACTTTAGATTTTTTTCTGGTACACCGAGTTTTTTATAATCGTGAAACTGGTAATCCAAATTGTTTTTATCCAGCCACTTGCGAGCTTTTTTCATTGTATCGCAGTTGGGTATGCCGTATATTTTTATCATTTCTTAAACCTTATAGATTTCACCGCCGAGGCACAGAGACGCAGAGAAAAACTTCCTGTTATTGCTTATGCGCAGCGCACTTATGACTAAAATCCGCAATAAAAAACTCTGCGTCTCGGTGGTAAAACCTGTTTAGGGTATCTCTATTAATCTATATCGCGCAACAACTCGTTTAAACCAACCTTGCCTCGAGTCTTTTCATCAACCTGTTTAACGATAACCGCGCAGTAAAGGCTATAAGTTCCATCTTTAGAGGGCAGGTTACCTGAAACCACAACAGAGCCAGCCGGAATGCGTCCGTATGAAATCTCTCCTGTCATGCGGTTAAATATTTTTGTGCTCTGACCAATATAAACACCCATTGAAATTACAGAACCTTCTTCAACAATGACTCCTTCAACAACTTCTGAGCGTGCGCCGATAAAACAATTGTCTTCAATGATGGTGGGTGCGGCTTGCAAAGGCTCTAAAACACCGCCGATACCAACGCCGCCTGAAAGGTGAACATTTTTGCCGATTTGTGCGCATGAGCCTACGGTTGCCCAGGTGTCTACCATGGTGCCGGTATCAACATAAGCACCGATGTTAACGTAAGATGGCATTAATACCACACTGGGTGCAATGTACGAACCAAAACGTGCTGTTGCCGGTGGTACCACACGCACACCGGAATCACGAAATTCGCGTGTGTTCAAATCGGCAAACTTTGAATTGACTTTGTCGTAGTAGTTGGTAAAACCGCCTTTAATAAATTCGTTATCGTTGATACGAAAAGAAAGCAGTACGGCTTTTTTTAACCATTCATTCACTTGCCAGTCGCCATCAACTTTTTCGGCAACACGTTTTTCACCTGAATCAAGCAGGTTAATCGCTTCGGTAACAGCATCGGAAATATGTGTTTCTACATTGCGCGGGGTAATCTCGGCGCGGCGCTCGAAAGCTTCTTCGATAATGCTTTGTAATTCAGACATAAGTAGTTTCTCCGGAAATATTTATATGTTTAATGTTTGTATGTATTGTTTAATTCGTTTGGCAGCAGTAACGCATTCATCCAGCGGTGCCACCAGTGCCAGGCGAACATGATTCTTGCCAGGATTTAGGCCGTTACTTTCGCGGGATAGGTAGCTACCCGGCAGCACGGTGACATTCTGCTGGGCAAATAAATCTCTGGCAAATATCTCATCGTCTACAGGTGTGTTTAGCCATAGATAAAACCCGGCATCCGGTAAAATAGCATTGATTACTGGTTTTAATATGTCGATGACAGCATCAAATTTTTTGACGTATAGTGCTCTATTTTGTTTAACATGGGCTTCGTCATTCCATGCTTCTATGCTGGCAATCTGATGTACCGGTGGCATCGCGCTACCGTGATAGGTGCGGTATAACAAAAAGGCTTTGATTAGCGCGGCATCACCGGCTACAAAACCGGAACGCATGCCGGGCAGGTTGGAGCGTTTTGATAAACTATGAAATACCATGCAGTTGCTAAATTCTTTATTGCCACATTGTTCGGCAGCTTCTAACAAACCGGCTGGTGGTTTGTTTTCATCAAAATAAATCTCTGAATAACATTCGTCTGAGGCAATGATAAAATTGTATTTTAGTGAAAGCTCGATCAACTTACAAAGTTGTTGTTTAGAAATAACACTGCCAGTCGGATTACCTGGTGTGCAGATATAAATAATCCGGCAACGCTGCCAGGTGTCTTCATCAATAGCATCAAAATCAGGCAGGTAATTATTTTCTTTTACTGTGTTATAAAAGTAGGGGGTAGCACCTGAAAGAAAGGTCGCGCCTTCATAAATTTGATAAAACGGATTGGGCATTAAAACCAGAGTATCGTTTTCGCGGTTAACCATGCATTGTGCAAATGAAAATAATGCTTCGCGTGTACCGTTTACCGGCATAACATGTTTTTCTGGATCGAGAGCATTGCTAGATAGGTTAAATCGACGATCTAACCAGTTCGTTATAGCTTTTCTTAACTCAATACAGCCTTTAGTTAACGGGTAGCTGTTAATCGCCTTCAGGTTATTAGTGATTGAGTCCAGTACAAATTCAGGTGCAGCGTGTTTAGGCTCGCCTATGGATAGAGCAATGTGTCCATCAACTGTGGGTACACAGCCAGTCTTTAATGCCTTGAGTTTTTCGAAAGGATAAGGCTGAAGTTTTTTCAGGTCTGGATTCATGGATAGGCTTGAGCGTTAGAAAAAAAGTTACTGCTGTCACAAATTGCAGAACATGAGCAGTGGCATAGGGATGTGCTGTTTACCTGCCTGCACAGGCAGGCGAACTAAAGGATAGAGTAGTGGCATAGGGATGTGCTGTTTACGAACCAAAGGATGGACAACGGCGGTATTATAAGCGATTTATTAATTTGCTTCAGGAGAAATCTGTGGTGCAGGATAAACAATTAGTTAAATCAATCGATCACTGTAGCCTCATTGTAGCTAACACCCATAAAGCACTTGAGTTTTATAAGGGAATTTTAGCTTTGCAGGTCGACGAATCACGACCGGATTTAGGTTATCCCGGTGCCTGGTTACAGGTCGGAAAGGGGCAAATTCATTTGCTTGAAATAGCAAATCCTGATTCTACCAAAAACCGCCCCGAACATGGCGGTAGAGATCACCATGTTGCTTTGCAGGTTTCAGATTTGAAGGCACTGATACATAGGTTGGAAGCTGCAGGCATAGCCTATAGTAAAAGTAAATCTGGGCGGATGGCTCTATTTTGTCGGGATTATGATGGTAACGCTATTGAACTTGTGGAAAAGTAAACAGCAGAGCATGACTAATTTGCGGTTAACCGACCCGCTCTAAACAAATTTACGGCCAGTGCAATATAGACATAATCTGCCAAATTGGCAGTCACAACTTGACTTTTTTGTCCCATGTATTAGAATCACCTAATATATGAACATACTTATATTTAATAAATCAGCTATTAACTATCTGGTTAAATCTGTTCTGCTGAGCTTAATGCTTGGCATGTCACTGTTTGCACACGCTCAAGATGAAATAGTGTGCGCGCCATTTAAGGATGCACAGGTTGATCAAGGTATGCTGACGATGATGTTAAAGGCGGCCAAAGATGGTGATCTGTATCGCATTAAGCCGGGTTCATCAAAAATGGGTTTTTGCGTAAACAGTCCTGTCGGTGTTGTTGAAGGTGAGTTTCGTGATTTTAAAGGTGGCCTTGCGCTGAAAGAGTCAAATATGCAGGGCGGCACAATGATCCACATTGCGGCTGATAGCCTGCAAGCAGATTCGATCATTATCGAAGCCATGCTGAAAGGTGAAAGCTTTTTTGATAGTGAGCAGTTTCCGGATATAATATTCGTTAGCACTGGTTTTGAATGGATAACTGAAACAAAAGGTGTGTTCAAAGGTGATTTGACCATGCGCGGTGTGACTAAAACAGTAGCATTTTACGTTGATTTGAAAAAAGTAAAAACGGAGCAGGGGGAAGAGCTAATTACTGTTAAAGCGACCACGACTATTCAACGTTCTGAATTTAATATGCACACACTAAAATCGATGGTGGATGATCGCGTAAGTTTGTGTATGACTATTGACGCTTATAAATATAAAAGCTGATTTTTTATTACACGCAAGTTTTTATCAATATTATGTTTTGTTAGTGGATTACTGGTGCAAAATCTTGCAAATTCATAATCTATAAAACGATACGGTAAGTGACCATCACGACCTGCAGGGATACCAAGTCGTGTGGTCTGAATAATCTTTTCTGGAAATTTATTGATGTCTTCAAAGTGAAAACATTTGTTATCAAATTGTTGTTGATCCCATTCTTTCACTTTAAGGTCAAGTGACTTGCATAATAAGGTTTGTCCCTTACAGAGTTTTTCTACCGCTCGCCGTTGTCCGGAAACTGTCGGGTTTAGTTGTTGCATGATTTCTACAGCATTAGTAGATGTGCGATTCTCAGATAAAGGATAGGCAGACTTTATAAGAACAGCATTGCCATCACCTTTGCAACTCACGTTTAATGAATCTTTGCCTCTTGCATAATACATGTAGATAGTGCCAGCAGGCATAAACAGGGCTTTTCTTTTTTCCGTATAACCAAGTGATGCGTGGCTTCCTTTTTCTTCCAGATAATACGCCTCGGTTTCAATAATGCGAACACACAGCCAGCGCCCCTTATATTTTCTGCGAATAACTTTACCCAGTAATTGTTGCGCAACCAGACAGGCATCGCGGTTGAAGAAAGATGCTTTTATAATTGGCATGTGAGTATGTTGGACGATTTTTGTTACTATTAAGTTAATAAAACCGACATAAAATTGCGCTAATATCTATACATGTGTCAATATATTTTACACATTGCATTGTAAGCTTAGATGTTTTATGTCTTGTTTTTTGCTATCCATATGAAATCATTGTGTTTTTATTTGTTTGGCATGAAAAATGCTTAGAAAACACTTAGGTGGTTTTTTATTAGCAGATTTATGAATTAATCTATTTTCACTTTTCCATCCTTTGGTTCGCCTGCCTGCTGCAGGCAGGTGAACACCACATCCATGTGGCACTACTGTGAGGTACATGATAGAAAGGTTTGCATCAGGCTTCTTTTTCGCCACGATAGTGACTTGAAAATGGCTTTAAAATGCGAGAATATATTGGGCAAAGCTTCCAAAACAATAATAATATTGAGGTTTTAGTAATGGGGACGAGCAATAATAAACATAATGCTTCTGAAAGGCGAATTTTTGAGCGGAGAAAAACAGCAGACCGTCGTTGTACTACACGATTTAGTGATGCGTTGGGTCGCCGTTCTGGCGTTGAACGGCGTTTACCAACAAATTAGATAACAACCAGCAAAATAAAGATCAGGTGGTTGGCTCCTGATCTTTTGTTTCTTTCGTTTTTTCAACCGGATTTATTTGTATCAGTATGCCCACTAACGGGTGATCAATGTAGTGTAGTTCTTTACTGCGCATACGGCGGTGACTGTTTATCGGATGAATGTTGAACTGGTTCAGATTATCATGTATTTCAGAACCTGCGCCCGGCGTTATTTCTCCATCCTTTGGTTCGTAAATCGCACCGCCTTCCCGGCTCTTTGCGCCATAATGCGATAATGGCCGTCCATCCATGGACATAACAGCACGTCCATGTGCTACTACTGGTTCGTTAACGGCACTTCCTTGTGCCACTGCTGCCACTACTCGCTGGTAGTCTAACTGGTTGTGTATATGTAGAAATCTTCTGAGAACTAACCGGAATGTACCAGTCAGGGTGTTGTCCGATTTAGACGTATGCGTGTTTTCCAGTTCGCCAATATTTATTTCAAAAGCGTTTTTTTTGTCAAGACCAGCTTGTCGCCACGCGCCATAAAATAAAACATTGTACTGTGATGAAGCCTTTATTCTTTTGTACTGTTTGTTGAGAAAGTCAGGTTTTATGGACTGGAAACGATCTGTACTGATTTCCTCTATGGCGAGGTTTTCCTGAGTCTGATTGTTTGGGCTGAGATTATCCGAGATGAGATTATTAGAGTCCTTAGTCGCTTCATTTATTTCTGTTTCAGCAGTGGGTAACGCTTCTGTTATTATATTTTCCTGCCATTTTTCACTTGTTAAGTAACGCGCATGTGCGTCTTCAAATATGATGATTTCGACATCGTAGTGTTTTAAATTTTCTTCAGAGCTAACAACTTCGGCTAGTGTATAGCCTGTGGTTAAAAATAATAGCAATAGGGTGAATAGTGTTTTCATTTTGAAAAGGTTCTAAGTTGTAAGTTGTATGTTTTAAGTAGTATGTTTTAAGTAATCAGTAATAAAGTTCGTTTTTTACATATAACTTAAAACCTATAACTTAAAACACAACGTATTAATCACCTGGTAAATTTGTTTTACACGATCTTCGACATTATCGAATGACTCTAATATGCGAAATGTTTGTTTGCCATCAAAGTGATAAAGGCTGGACTGGATTTGTATCATTTCAATTAACTTAACATGATTAATGTTGGGTTGTTCGTTAAATTTAAGCTTGATGCCACTGTCTACAACCTGAATATTGATGATGCCAATATCCTGTGCCACAAGTTTTATTAAGGTAATGGAAAACAGGTTTTTGAGATATTCTGGCAGTAAGCCAAAACGGTCAATGAGTTCCACGCGAATATCATCAAGTGCTTCTTCGCTAACGGCGCTGGCAATACGTTTGTACAACATCAGGCGTTGGTG
>JAFLJY010000071.1 GCA_022712755.1 Gammaproteobacteria bacterium | reverse complement strand
GTAAATTTCAGCGGTATAAAATGTTGTCGCGGTAGTGACTTCGCTGACCTGGTAAGTAAGCAGGCGACGAAATAATTCAAGTGCCGCATTCATGCGCTTTTGTTTTAGCGCAAGATTTTTTTTGAAGGGTTTGTTTAATGTGACTTTACTGAAATCATGCATTCTGACTTCTGCAAGTATCAACAGTGCGTTTGCTGCCAGTTTACGGCTCTGCCAGGTTCTTTCTTTATCAACTCTTTCCTCAGCAATAACAAGCTTGTTTAGCGTGTCATAATAATTCCTGGTGTCGTTTTTTAATTTATAAATATCAGCGATGTGCTGATGGCTTGTAACTGCATCTATCATCGGAGATGGAAATAATGTTACATATTGCTGGTAAACCCGTAGCGCATCATTATGTTTGTTTGACTGCCGGTATAAATCGGCTGCCTGCAACAATGCATCACGCTGGACGGTTTTATTATTATTACTTTTGGCAACCTTCTCAAATTCTATAGCGGCTTTTAAGTTCTTATCATTTTTTTTGTAGATAATAGCCAGGTTACGTTTTGTCGCTTCTACCAGTTTTTGGTCTGTATTGTGCTGTTGAAATTTTTCTAAAATAAGGGCGGCCTGTGACCAGTTTTCAGTGGCGATGAGAGCAGACGCTGCATCGAATTGTGCCGAACTAGCCAGGCTGGCAGTTGGCGTGATGCTGTTAATGCGTAGAAAATGTTGTGCAGCAATAGCGTGTTTGCCGTGTTTTTTGGCACGCTCACCCTGTTTGTATACGGCTGCTGCCAGATTATCAATCAGTGTTGCGTATTGTGTTTCGTTGCTGTCAGTCATGGACAGCGTTTGTTGATACGCTTTTTCTGCTTCTGCGTAATGTCGGGTTTCAAAAGATGCATCAGCCAGTATGCGCCAGGCAGAGCGAAGCTGTTTTTTTTCTGCCTGTGGATAATGGCGAATGACGCGACGTGCAGTATTGGCGGCAGTGTTGTAATTTTTTAATAACAGCAGGTCGTTGGCAGCAGTGATCAGCACGGCACTGGCCAGCGCGTGTTGCGGGTAGGTTTCGACGAATAACAGTGAACTTCGCACAACATCTTCTCGTACGGTATTGTGTTGTGTAGCAGTGGTGTTTTTCAGGTGTTCACGGTAGGCAAAAATAGCGGCATAAGCGGATTGTTCTGCAATGTCCGAGTCCGGAAAATTATTGGCGGTGCGCTCGAATGCTCTTGCTGCGCTGCGGTAGTCGCCCTGTTCAAGAAACAGTTCAGCCAGCAGTTTACTTATTTTCGGTGTGCGTTTGTCCAGTGGGTACAGATAGTTGAACTCTTTGTACCAGTGTGTCGCCTCGGATAAATGGCTTTGTTTTTTATGCTTCGATTTTTGTTTGTTTGTCTTTTTATAGGCGGCATGATAGTGGGTTGCCAGGTTATGAATGTTGTTCTTCTGGAACGCATTGATTTCTGGCTGGTCTTCCAGCTTGTTTTTTATCCAGTAGTCTGCACGTCGATCATAGTTAATTGCGAACTGTTTTCTTGCCTCAATGGAAAGCTCAGTAAAACCACTTTGCTGGTAAATCTCGATTATGCGTTTAGCGTAAGAGGCTGCTTTTTTGTTAAACGGGTAAACATCAATAAATGCCTGGTAGCTGCCCGCCGCATCCGAGTAACGCTTTTTAGAAAGATAGTATTCAGCTAATTGTTTATAGAGTTCGGTTGTGTAGCTTTTGTCTTCATTTTTTTTAAAATAAGTGGTGATTGCATCCGCGCCGCCAAGATAGGAAGCACTCATGCTGGTACTGTGGTAACTGTCTGTCAGTTTCTTGCTGTTCAACAGGCTTTCGCTTGTTCCGTTTTGTTTGGCTTCAGCCAACATGTGATCAAGTGAAGCGATGAAATAATTAAGCGCCTGTTTATATTTGTCCTGCTTGAAATATGACCAGCCCAGTTTGTTGAGAGCCAGCGGGTAATATGCATTTTTTTTGCCAAATGGCAGCACGGCTGCATAATATTGACTGGCCGGTTTATATTTTTTTCTGAGGAAGAAGTATTCGCCCAGTCTGAAATTAACTTCATCCATGTGTGAAAAGTCCGGGTAGCGGCTTGCTAGTGTCTGCAAGCTGGCGTTTGCTTTCTCCTTTTCACCGGTGTCCTCGTACGCGCGTGATAATTGGTACAGAACCTGATCATTGCCCTCATACATCGGGTATTCAGTTAATAGACGGGTATAATGTTGTATTGCAGCTTTAGCGCCGGGCAGTGCAGGGGATTGCACACCGGTAATGCTGTAATCTTTTTCAACTTCAAGGTTAGCCAGTCGATGCCTGGCTTCTGCGGCCTGTTTTGAAGCAGGTGCCTGTTGCAGGTATTGTCGGTAGCTTGCCATGGCCTTGTTCAGGCTGGCATCCACTTTTTCATCTTTTATCTCAATGTGGGTTTGTTCCAGAAGGGATACTGTGTTTTCTTTTTTTAGTGCGCAGGCAGGAATAAACAGTACCGGCAGCAGTAATAGTGCTGCAGGGAAAAACCGCATGGTTGTTTTGAAGTTAAATGGCAGGTCATTCATTGCTGCTGTCTGGTAGCCAAATCATAACTTTCCGCCAGCGCAAACAGGGCATTAATGCGGTAGTTTTCCAGTTTTTTATGTTGTTGTTGAAGTTTGTTTTCAGCTAGTAAAGATAGCTGTTTACCTGCTTCGGTTAAAACATGTTTGAGTTTTTCATTGAGCTGATTGAGCTTTGTGGAAAGTGTCGTCAGTTGCTTTTTCTGCTTGCCAGCCTGTGAGGTAGCGACCTGTGTCTGTTTTGATGTGATGAGTCTGTTTAAAGTATCAATTTTGTTTTGTTGCTGTCGCAGGCGGTTTTTGCTTAACACCAGTGTGTGCAGACTATCTACCAGCAGACGAAATTGAACATCCGTTAAAAGTGTGTGCAGATAGAGCTGCTGCTTTTGTTTATCAGCTAATAGTTGTGTATAAGTGTTTTTTGGTTGAGTCTTAAACGCACTTATTAAATATTGTTGCAGTTCACCATTTTGTGCAAGCTTGATGGCACTGTTTAAACGCAATAGTTCAGCTTCCAGCGTTTTAATAGTTTGCCCATAAAGGTTTGCCGCTTTGCCGTGAGCACCGAGTTTGGCATAAGCATAGGGTAGCGCCATATTGGCTTCGATAACACTGTCACTGAGTTTTTTACTGTTATGTAATAAGGTCCAGGGCACAACCGCACGTTCGGGCTTTGCCAGTGAAAAGTCTGCCCAACCTGACCCCAACAGTGTCTGTTCGATGAAGGGGCTGTCCATACGTACACGATTAAAATAGACTTTTGCCTGTGCCGGTTGCGTTTGTTCCAGATAGTGGTTGCCAAGTTTCAGGTTAGCAAGGTCTTTTAAAGCCAGTTGTTCTTCGTCATTACTGTTTATCTGTCCCAGTGCAACCAGTGTGGACAGTCCTTTTTTTTCATTGTTGCTTTGCAGTTGCGCGAGAGCCAGATTGTACTGGACATAAGCGTCAGTATTGTTATTTTTGGCTAATTTTTCAAGGATATTCGTGGCTGTGCTGTACTTGCCGACACGGATAGAAGCAACTGCGGTTAGATGTTGCAGGGGGCGTTTATCCTGTTGCTTAATGTCACCCTGTATCATCTCCAGCAGCTGTAGGGTTTTAACAGGCTGCTGTTTTTCGTAATAGAATTTTGCCAGCAGATAGAGATTATGGTTTCGCTGTTGTGGATTGTTATATAACCCGGCCTTAATGTTCTTCTCGACTTGTAGGCTTAGTCCTAATGTTAGTAGCAGTTCATCTTTGTTAATGTTGTTATTGTGGCTGGATGCGCCGTGTGACAGATTGCGGTTAAGCTTTAACAGCGCGTCAAAGGCGTGGCCGCGTTGAGCTTCAAATAAGATTTCAGCCTGTAATAAAGGTTTGAGTTTTTCTGGAGAGGCAGCTTCCAGTGTTGTTGTCATACCAAGGATAGCGCCACAAAATGTGGCGATTAAGATATGCATATTCACTCGGATTAGTTACCCTGCTGGCGTTTCAGATAACTGATTATATCCTTAATTTGTTCATCATTTAACACTTGTTTCCAGGCGGGCATTGAGGTGTTCGGCAGGCCGTCACGGATAACTTGTAGTAATGCCGAATCCGGTCTTTTGGTGATTTCGGCACTGGTTAAATCACGGGCTGGTGGCTCCATAAAACGACCAATCCAGTTTTTACCGGTGGCAGCACCGCCGTGACAGAATGCACAGTTTATCTGAAACAAAGTGTTGCCACGTTGTATCTGTGCGCTCATATTTGATGTGTCCGGTATTTTCTCGTGTACATGATACGGTGAAGCACCGCTGATGATATGAACATCGGCTTTGTTATCGAAGTGTTCACGCGGGTAGGAAAGTGGACGCAGCTCCCAGATCGGACCTTCATCATTCACCACGGCGCGGTCGTGACAACTGATGCACGATTGCATGAACAGGGTTTTGCCTTTTTGCTGCGATTCGTTTAGCTGCTGCCAGGGGGTGTCCAGTGCCAGCTCGCCACTGGCAAAAGGAAAGGCAATTTGGTAGCGTTGATGGTTTGGCCAGCCGTTAGTTTCGGTATGATAAATATGATCTGCTTTGTTATCGTTCATCAAGCGCTGGCGAATGTAGCTAACCACATTATTTATCTCGTCAGCTGATAATACGCTGCTGAAACTCACCATAGCAGTGCCTTCACGCCCATGCGTAATAGCCGCCACCATTTGCTCAGTGTTTAGCTGCTGGTGTGAGGTGCTGGCAAAGTTTCGTGGTTTTGGATTGAGATAGGTGCTGGCCAGTGTTTGTGCGTCACCATCATAAGCGTGACACTGGTAGCAGTAGAAATCGTAGCTAAGTTTGCCTTTGGTTATAGCATCGCTAGTCGCTGCCTGTGTGCTGAGTAAGCCTGATGCGACGACTAATAGGAATACGACCGGGAACACGCCTGTAAAAAAATTTAACGGTCTCATTACGGCTCTTGTTCATTGGTTAAAATATTTGTATTAAGTTTGCATTTCATTTGGCAGACAGTGTCAGAGTTGGAATGGCTGATTTCGACACATAGCAGACATTAAAAACTTTAAAGACTTTTCACCGCAGAGGCGCAGAGACACAGAGAAAAACTTTTTGTTGTTTATTGCGCCTGCGGCGCATTAAACAAAATAAAACTCTGTGTCTCTGCGCCTCTGCGGTTCAAAGCTTTTGACTTTATTTTTAAAGGTCCGCTAATG
>JAFLJY010000070.1 GCA_022712755.1 Gammaproteobacteria bacterium | reverse complement strand
GGCGAAGTATATCAAACACCACTGTACCCATTGTTTTAGTATTTAATTGTAGATTACTTTAGCCATAGCTTGCATTCCCTGTACGCTGGTCTATTTATTGTAAATGGCTGAAAACATTGCGAATAATAACTTAAATAATAAAAATCAGTTAGTCGATCATTTGCTACCTGATTTTTGTGATGTGCGTTATATATTTATTGTTGTCCTGTTTACCGAAGTACTGGCAATTGTTTTTACTATGGCAGCCGCCTCCAGCGCCACTCAATTCTGGGATTTTCTGGCTCTATCGTCCTTATTCATGTTATGGATCGCCTTATTAAACACTGCTGCTTTATGCCTGCTCCGTTCCTGGCTAAACAAACAAAAACAAAACGTTTGTCTGATACTCTCGTTTAGCTTAATGATGGGTATCAGCTTACTGGTCTCTTTAATAATCAGTAAAGCAAATATACTCTTTATTGTATTTGATGATCACGCCCTCGGCTCACTTTTTTTATTACGGGTCATGACTATCAGTGCTGTTATTTATTTTCTTTTGCTACGCTATTTTTATATCCAGCAACAATGGCGACTTAACCTTGCCGCTCAAAGCCGAGCCGAAATACAGGCTTTACAGGCACGCATCCGGCCACATTTTCTATTTAATAGTATGAATACCATTGCCAGTTTAATTGCCATTTCCCCCGGGCAAGCTGAAAAAGCCATTGAAGACCTTTCCGACCTGTTTCGCGCCAGCCTGGCTGAAAAAAACATGCACAAATTGAGTGATGAAATTGAATTAACAAAAAGCTACCTTGCTATTGAATTACTGCGTCTTGGCAAACGCTTACAAATAGAGTGGCAAATTGACGACAATTTACTTAACCATGAAGTGCCATCGCTGTGTATTCAACCGCTGGTCGAAAATGCGGTTTATCATGGCATCGAACCGATGGAAAAAGGTGGAAAAATACAGATTTCTGCTCTACAAATAGATAACAAACTACAGTTATCTGTCAGCAACCCGCTAATGCCTGCTGACAAAAACAAAAAGCCATTTGCACCATCCAGAACAGGGAACCAGATGGCACAGAATAATATTAAGCAACGCCTGAAACTTGTCTATGGAAACAACGGCAGGTTCACCATAAATGATAGCAAAGACAAATACACCGTTTCACTTTCAATCCCCTTAGGGGATGTTATGAAATAAACTTTGCAGATTGCGAAGGATTTTTGTTCGTATTCAAGGCACAACAATAGGCGCATAGTGAGCTATGCAACTATTGTTGTAACACAGAAGCAAGAAAATTGCTCCTGCATTTTCTATATACCGTCCATCCATGGACGTAACGGACAAAAAGACAATCAAGATGTAAGTTTATTTCATAACAGCTCCTTAGCTTGATTTTTTTAGGCAGCAACCATGAATGTATTAATCGTTGATGATGAACACCTTGCCCGCCAGCGTTTAAAAAAAATGTTATCGGCAAATTCCGGCTACCGAATTATCGGTGAAGCCGAAACGGGCGAAGACGCACTCAAGAAAACACAAACTTCCCGTCCTGACATTGTACTTATGGACATACGCATGCCTGGCATGGACGGACTGGAAGCGGCCAGTTATATTAATCGCATGGATAAACCACCCGCCATTATATTTACTACTGCCTTTAGTGATCACGCCTTAAATGCATTTGAAACCCATGCTATCGATTATCTATTAAAACCCATCAGGCAAAGTCGGTTGGATGCCGCACTGAGTGCCGCAAAACGCATGAATAAAGCGCAATTAAGCCAGCTACGAGAACAGGATGCAGGCGGCGTGCGCAGTAAAATATGCATCAAAAATAGAGGCTCACTGGAGCTAGTTCCTGTTGATGAAATTATTTATTTCAAAGCCGAACTAAAATATGTCACTTTACGAACCGCCGATCAGGAATATTTATTAGAAGAATCATTAAAAGCACTGGAACATGAATTCTCCAGACACTTTATTCGCATACACCGTAACGCGCTGGTTGCACAACACAAGTTACATGGCCTAACAAAAAATCCTGCTGGACATACCTGTATTAACTTCAGTGAAATCGATGATCTACTGGAAGTAAGCCGACGACATTTATCTTTTATACGCAAAAAACTAAAAGCATCATAAAAATATAAATTCAGCATCATACTAACTCATAGTGTTAGCTGATACAGAGACCACAGGGATACACACCAGAAGCAAAACAAATGGTATTGTGAAGCAAGCAATTTGAGCTCTGTTTTTTCTTTAATTCTAATGCTATCAGCAAGGTCGGCCTAAGATAACGCGTGGCGAAATATAACTTGTGCAGGACGAGAAATCGAGTTTTTATGGGTAGGGTTTGCTTCTGTGATACTACCTTGCTACAATATCAAAATGATATCACATTAGAGTGAGTAAGATGAGTGCCATCAGCATAAGAAATATTCCAGAATCAACCTATTTTGCCTTAAAAGATATGGCAAAAAAAAACCATCGTAGCTTGCAGGAAGAAATACGCTATCTTTTAGATAAAGAAGTTAAATTAACACAAGAATCAAGCTGGTCACTTAGTAAGCAGTGGCGAGCTAAACTTAAAGGCCGTCATCATTCAAATAGTGTTCAAATGATTAACGAAGATCGAAGCCGATGATTGCCGTAGTTGATACGTCTGCCGTTATCCGTTTATTTATCCCGGATGGTCCATTACCGCCAGGTCTGGATGATTTTTTTAGAGATTTAGAAAAAGGCAAACATACCGCTATAGCGCCGGAATTGATGTTAGTGGAAGCAGCAAATGTGCTACATAAAAAAACACAACGAGATGAAATTGACCATAATGAAGCACTGGAAATTCTTGCCTTAATACAAAGACTACCTATTCGTATTTTTCCCCATAAAACGTTGTTAGAAGGATCACTACAAATTGCAAACACGCATCAACTTAGTGTCTACGACGCTCTCTTTTTAGAGCTGGCTCTACAAAAAGCGGATCGGTTATTTACTGCAGATAATGAACTCAAGAAAATTTCTTCTGCTCTGATGACCCTTTAGCAAAAGAAGAAAAAATCAGTTACTCTGACCCCATCGATTCCTCTGACCCCATCGATTCCTGGAAGTAAGCCGACGACATTTATCTTTTATACGTAAAAAATTGAAAGCGCCTTAAAATAGTGGTTTTTAACTATTTTACTGATTCGTTGTGTTTGTCGACACAGAAAACCATACCAGGATCAAACGAATAGTATTGTGAAATAAACAACTTGCCTTCTATTCTCCTTCTAATATGAAAACAAGTATTGTGCCCAGAGAATTCCTGGAACCCCAGCATCAAAAATGATATTTAAAAGTGAAGACCTTGTCACAGTAAATTATCCAACGGGCTGTTAACAAAAACGCCAGGCTTATTTAAAACATGCGTGTAAATCATGGTAGTAGAAACATCGGCATGTCCAAGCAACTCCTGAACCGTTCTAATATCATAACCAGATTCCAGTAAATGTGTCGCAAAAGAATGCCTTAATGCATGACAATTTACTTTCTTTGTAATCCCCGCTTCAGAAGAAGCCAGCTTAATCTTACGTTGCAAGCCATTTTCATGAATATGATGTCGGCGAGCCTTATTGCTTCTTGGGTCAAGCGAAACTTTTTGTGAAGGGAAAAGATACTGCCAACCAATCTCTTTTGCTGCATTAGGATATTTCCTACCAAGCGCTAATGGCACATAGACTTCACCAAGACCATCCGCAAGATCTTTGTTATGTAACTCTTTAACAAATTCAATTTGACCGGTTAGCTGTTCAATCAAACTTTTTGGTAGTGGCACAACCCGATCTTTTTTACCTTTTGCATCTCGAATCATAATCTGCTGGTAGTCAAAATCAATGTCAGATACCCGCAAGCGAATACACTCCATTAAACGCATACCACAGCCATATAATAAGCTTGCCATCAAACAATACACCGGGTCGCTGATACCATTTAATAAGCGTTCAATCTCCCCACGCGAAAGCACGACCGGCAAACGTTTAGGTTTTTTTGATAAAGTAAAAGCACCAATATCATCGAAAGATTTGTTAAGAATTTTCTTGTAATAAAAAATAATCGCATTTAAAGCCTGCCTCTGTGTACTGGAGGCGACCATTCTATTTACCGCAAGATAGGTTAAATAGTTAGCAATATCATTAGCATTAAGGTTTTTTGGGTGCTGCAGTTTATGAAAACGAATAAATCGTGATAACCAGGCAACATAAGTTTGCTCAGTACGAATAGAATAGTTTCTACTACGAATCTCACGAATGACCGCATCAAACACGTCAGGAAACTGTGTTTTTACCGAGTCACTAGAAGTGACGGTGTCATCAACCACAGAATCAACATCCAGTGGTTGACGGGCAATAGTCGGGTGAGAAGCCGGTAAAGTCCGCGCCTGCGTTTTCAAATCGTCCCAGGGATAATCAGCCGACCAGGGCAAAGCCAGCACAGCAACAAATAAAACGCGCAAAGAATCAATAATCTGACAAAACTGCCAGTCTTTAATCGCTGTGTTTCTGCCTTTGCCCTGTAAATATTTATCCATATCCAGAGCGGTATGTTCCTTAAGCCGTCTTTTATGTGCTTTGATATATAACTCAGCATGTTTCACATGCCAACGAACAACATCAGGCTTAACACCGCATCGCTTTGATTCTTTAATATATTTTTCCCAGAAACGGGAGATTTGAGCATCCTTATCCATTGGAAACATGTAATCCTTTAAATTATGTGAGATTGAAATTTAGCCT
>JAFLJY010000286.1 GCA_022712755.1 Gammaproteobacteria bacterium | reverse complement strand
CGACCACTTACCGCATGCGCTACAAAAATAGGGATTATTTACCACTTTTAGATGTTCTTCACTGTTAGGTAATCGTCTAACCAGGAAAGTTTACCTTTTACGGACCCAAATCATGAATTTCGGATGGTTATACATGTGTTGTAGCTAGAGGTCAAGCAATTTAAGTGTTAAAGGTTTTGGGTGGGCGGTCGCTAACGTGGGTGAGACCACAAGAGGAACCGAAAATGAACCAAGACACAGCTAATGAGCGGGAAGAACTTCAGGAGCGGCTAGCCGAAGCGCTGTCTGAGCACAACGTGAGAAACCCTTCACCGTCAAAGATGAAAGAGATCGTGGAATTGAATGAGGGTTTATACGCGCTGCGGTTAAAGGATGAGAAGGAGCTCGAGGTATAACCTGAGGTGCATTAGTCCGGAAAGTTCGATCAACGTAACATCCAAGAGGAAATTGAAATGGAGGCCAAGATGATCAAGTTGGAGATAAATAAACTTAGTGAGGAAATCGCATTATTGGCGATTATTCGGATACGGTTGGTAAAAAGTGTGTTAGAGGACGACCCGGCCCCTTTGATAGTGAGGGTAAATAAAATGAAAGCGAGGTTGGATAGAGAGGTGACTTCGATTCGTCGCTTGATGCGTGAATTTGAAATTCGACTTGTTGATATAAATGAGTACGGTGAGTTTAATTAACAGTAGAGATAACGAAATGAAAATTGCAAACAAAATGAACATCTATAATTACGACACGAAGAACAAGATCGACAAACTCAGTCGGACGTTGTATGAATTTGCCGCCCAGGGTCGGAACGCCCCCAACATGGTAGGTGAAATTAACGATCAGATACGTGATCTTACGGTAATTTACGAGGGGGAAATGGATGAGCTGTACGGTAAATTGCGGGCGACTCGGAAGCTTCTTGAGCGGGTTAAGCTGTTGCGTCGGTTAAAACATCACTCATTAGACCCGAACGACCAAAAATCTCTGATTAAAAGTATAGGGGAAGAGGTGGGACGAATAGAATCAACCATAACTGTGATGGAAGCCCATTGGTAAAAAAAAAAAGGCCCCTTTTCGGGGCCTTTCTAATGCCGATGAATAGGGTCACCGGACTTGAACCGGATGGGGCGATCCGGGCGGCCTTGCGGCCTGTGGTTGTGGAACCGTCTACGATGTTAACAGAGTTGTAGGTGCTGTCAAGGTGTGATAGGTTTACTTTGTGGAATACTTCTTTGGGGGTTAAATAATGAACACGCCGAGGTCTAAATATGCGTTATGTCGACACGAACCGTATCAGTTACGGGGAATTCGCTGGTCTGTTGGAGAACCCCGTGCAGTCTGATGCCTTTTATCGGGGACAGATGAAGTTGCTCCAGAAGTATCATAAGTTCACCTTCCGCCCCAGAAAGAAATTTACCCCCGCTCAAAAGTCAGCGATAACGCGGGCGTGGAATCGTTACGCTAGATTCGTGTCTTCCGACAGGAAGGGGCGTGAATGGACAGTAAAGACCACAACTAGAAAATCCAGACGTGAATTAAGCAGTCGGTACGTGATGAGTAGCAGAGGTATGATTGTCCCCAAAGCCGAAGGTGGGGTAAGGGTTCTCAACGGGAGGGCGGCTGAAAGATTCATAAAGGGGATAGAAAAGAAAAGGTTTAAGGTGGCCACGTTAGACACGGCTGACGCGCATCTTTTAGCTGTGGAATTCATAAGGGTGAATGGGCCATTATGGCGCAGATCGTTGGTTGTTAGTACGCACAGAGGGATGATTGATATCTTCTTCCCGTTACTGAGTGGGGAAACGATAGACAGATTAGCTAACGCCATATTAGTTTATCTGAGGCCCGTATCAATTCACCTATCCGTTAATACATCCGCTGGTACGACTCCATACGACCCCGATTCGTGGGCAGGCTATCGGGAGTCTTTAATGTACCTCGATAAGAAGTTGCGGGATAACGACGCGGACAGCGAGTCCCCGTTCACAGGAATCCACGCTTCATTTTTCACACACACTGTGAGGAAAAGACGATGACTCGGAAAGCTCGGCTGACGGCTGTCTTGGATTTCGAGACCGACCCGTTTGAATATGGGTGTGTCCCATACCCGTTCGCGGCCGGATTGGCCATAGAAGGTGGGGAGTACATCGAATTCTGGGGTGACCGTGTGGTGGAGGAGATATGCGAGGTTCTCTGGGAAAGAAAGTTACGGGTGTACGCACACAACGGGGGAAAGTTCGACTACATGTTCATGCTGCAATATTTGAACCCCGAACTTTCTCTTATAAACGGTCGCATAGCCAAGGCGAGCTTAGGGGAATCCATACTCGTTGACAGTTATCTAATCCTTCCGATCCCCCTCAGAGCGATGGATAAGTTAGAAATTGATTACATGATAATGTTAGAGAGTGAGAGGGATAAGCCGCACAACAAAGCCGAGATAAGAAAATATCTAAGGGCCGATTGTGAGTTCCTTTTAAAGTGGGTTATGGACTTTAACGATAGGTTCGGGGTCAAACTAACCGTGGCGGCCGCCGCTTTCGGGGAATTGGAGAATTCCGGTTACCCCTGTAAGACACCATCATATGATGAATATGATGAAACGTTTAGGGCGTATTACTTCGGTGGAAGAACTCAGGCTTTTAAGAAGGGCGTCTTTAAGGGTGCATATAAAGTGTACGACATAAATTCAGCCTACCCGAGCGCGATGAAGGATAGACACCCGTTCGGCACCCACTTCGTCCGCGCCACGGCGAAAGAAATGAGTGTGAAGGAAATGGTGGCCCTCCCCGGTGCTTACTTCGCCACCATTGAGGCCGTGTCTAATGGGTGCCTACCCTATAGGGAGGTGGGTGAGTCGCTGACATACCCCACAGACGGGGAGACTAGAACCTACTCAACAACCGGGTGGGAAATAAGAGCCGGCGTCGAGACCGGAACCTTAAATGTGTTAGGTGTGGTTGAGGTTCTTATGCACAATGAGGATAGAGATTTCTCCGATTACGTTGACCGATTCTTCGCTGAGAAAGCGGAGGGCAAACGAGAGGGTAACGCATCTAAAACATTATTCGCCAAGCTAATGCTGAACTCGGCTTACGGGAAATTCGGAAGTGACGGGCGCAAGTACAGGAAGAACACTCTCATAGGCCCGGATGAGATACCGGCCCTGACAAAGGATGAAGAAAGAGATCGAATAGAATTAGGTTTGCGCGGGGAAGAAATGGTGGAGGGGTTGGGTTGGGTTATAGATTCCAAAACAGAGTTCGGCTCTGTTTTATGGAGTCGTCCAGACCCAGCGGAAAAATTTTATAATGTGGCGGTTGCGGCGTCCATAACTGGGTGGGTCAGAGCGTTTCTGTGGCGCGCCGTGTGTGACAGTGAGGATGTCCTATACACGGACACCGACTCTATAATCTGTCTTAACTTCAACGGTAAATTAGACCCTATAAAATTGGGTGAGTGGGACTTGGAGGGAACCAGTCGCGGTAAGGTGTGGATAGGGGGTAGAAAGCTCTATTGCATGGAACTGAATGAGAAGGACAAAGAGGGGAAGTGGAAGGTTAAAAAGGCCCACAAAGGGGCTAGGCTGTCTTTCGAACAGATAGTTGATATCGTGGAGCACGACAAGGAAATAGTTTGGAAAAATGACGCACCTAGCTTTTCCTTAACGGCGGGAACAAGATTCGTAAAAAGAAAAATAAAAAAGACTTGAGTTTTTCTTGATACGGACGATAATAGAATTGTGGAACGTAAACAACGGGGATTTAACATGACATTTAACCATATAGCCATCGAGCGCCTCACGGTTAATTTTTACCCAAGCGACTCTTTATATTTTAAAACCTACTCAGCGGATCGGAAAAACTTGTCATCAAAGGAAATGTTTGAGGAAATCAACGCGGCCCTCAACGGTGACAAGTATAACTATTGCATAATTGGCGCCATCACAGATAAATTCAACGGGTGGGTTGGTTACTCACAAAAGATTGACGGCGTTATAGTGCATAACATAGAAGCTGGGGTGAGATTTTTGGGTGAGGAGTACACCAACCATGAATAAGTTATCTATCGTCGCTCTCTCCTTGGTGGTTTTATGTGTGACGGCCCACGCAATTTCCGAGATTGGTGTGACCAGAGGACCGGGGGCCGTCCACCTCTTAAGTGAAGGGGAGTGGACTTGTGAAGAGGTCTCAAGGATTCATTTTAAAGTTACGGGTGAGGTATTTCTTCACTTCCCCGATGGAGCGGTCCACGGTGTGAGACGCAACACCAAGGTTAATTACTTCCCGAATCAACGATGTGAAGGGGCTAGAGCGGAGAACTTCTGATGCCGATACAAAAGTTAAAGACAGTGGAATTTAAACTTGAATGCTACAAGATTGTGAAGGGGAAGCGGGTACTTATTCTGATTGTATATAAACGATTTCAGAGAGTCACATCAATAGAATTGGTTGTGAGTTGGGTGAAGTTCGTAAAACCCCCTTCAGCATCCGAAAGTATATTATCAATGGTTTTAAGGGCGTAGGAATAAGAAAATGAATGAAGATGTAGAGATGGAGACTTTAACGTCACCCCACAACGAAAAGTATCTGTTGGTTAGGTACGTTGTATTGGGGGAGAAACGGTTAATTGAGGTGGTTGTCATGGCGGCCGACGAGGAATTCGAACGCGCGGCCGACAGTGAGAAGTATTGGACAGCGAATCAGGTGTCACCGGCTGTCGAGATGTATCGGACAAGGAAGCAGGGGTCATACTATCAACACGGTGAGGGGTATGACTATTTGGGCGTAGCTCGTACAGCCATGAGACTATCTAATTTGAATTCTAAAATGATGGAAGTCAGGTTCACAACGACCATGTTCGATCTTCGCCGGGCTGAATGTTTAGCGATTTTGAAGTCGGTCAATGACATGTACTTAAAAGAGGTGTTCTAAAATGAAAACCACTTACATTAACTTTAGTGCTGATGTTGACGTTAGAGATATTTCCTTATGTTGTCTTTGCGGTGAGTTTGTCACCCCTCTCCGTGAGCACGTCACGGTTGAGACGCGCGGGTTTGTCAGTCTGGCCCATGAGAATTGCGCTGTAATTTTTTCAGGGAAATATCGGGATGGGACGTTGATTACAAGATTTGAGAACCAACCAAAGGAGACCGAATTCGTATTAGAATGTAAGGATTTATATTGTGAATATGACTAAGGAGGGGCTAGAGAAAAGAGATATACCTGGTTGAGTTATACATAATCGAAACACCATTAAAACTGAGGAACTAAAAATGAGACTTCTTAAAAAGATTTCCGTCAAGCACGTTGTCGGCGACAAGAATGCCATCCGTGAAATCGCAAACTCCGACGACGGGTGTGAGAAGGTGATCATGCGGGTCGGCGGCACAGCCACGGGTTATCAAACCGGGGACGGGGATTCCGGCGTGTGGACGAAGTTGAAAGGTAACTTCAAGGCGATAAACACTCTGACCGGTGAAGAATCACGGGGCACCAATCTGTTTACACCCGATGAGTTCAGTTGCGGGATTGTGAGCGCGATTGATGGTGGTGCTGAGGGTGTGGAGTTCGTTCTCGACGTGGCTGTTAAGCCGTCAGGCTCGGTAATCGGCTACGAATACGTCGCCATCCCCGTTGTTCTGGACGACGCACCTGACCCGTTCGAGACTTTGTTTTCGGCAGCCCCTGATTTGAAAGTCCCTCCCCCAGTCGAGGTCAAGAAAGTCGCGAAGAAAGCGTCGTAGGCTCATCTAAAAAGGGTCAGGCGGGGAACCGTCTGACCCACACAGATAAACTTGGAGATCGCAATGAATATTCCTAATAGTAGCGGCGGGTGCGACACTTGTAAGTTCATCCATCGCACGGACAACGAGGATGTAAGTGAGTGTCATCGATACCCACCAACGGTGGTGATAGTGCAGTTTAATGATGAACGCACCGGAAAGTTGACAACGTCGTCCCCAACCATATATCCAATCGTGTTCCCCGACGACGTTCCGGCGGGTTGGTGCGGTGAGTACTTTTACTCAGGGAGGTTGAACTGATGCGGGCAATAACGGAGAACATAACGGATGAAGAGTTTATGTCATTCTTCAGTACATTGGGTGATGGGTATGCCCCACAAGGTGTCCTGACCGATGCCCTTCACCGCCTCGCCGCCAGCCACGAAGAAATATTTGAGTTAAAGGAAATGATCTATGAGCTAGATGAAGTTGTGAGGGAACTCCGCAGAGCGAAGTGGGTGGGCGCGAAGCGGGCGCCGGGGATGGGTGGCTGCGACGGGGGCTCGGAGTGGAGCTTTGATAACGCGTCGTTGCGTGCGGTGTTAGACGGAAATCCGACCCCGTGCGATGAGAACTGTAATTAGTAAAAGAACCCAATAAAGGAATTAGAAGAGATGAGCAATCAAATTTATTCGTGCAGAGCGTGTAAGTACTTCCCTCTCGCGGGGTTAAACTAATGGGTACGATGTTTAGACACATGACGGACAGGGAGTTCTTGGTGTACATAAGAGCGACAGGTGACACCTCCCCCGAGCTTGAGGACACACTACAACGATTAACCGCATCGTTCGATGAAATTTCCGTGATAAAAGAGTCGATGGGTGATCTGGAAAGGGTTGGACGGGTTTTGCGGGATCGGTTGCGCTCAACCACAGAAACCGCCCGTAAAGAGTTATCGGTCTGTAAAGAGTTATCAGCCATCATCCAAGCGGGGTCAACTAATGATATCGGTGTTTAGGGGTATGGATGACGAGGAGTTCTTGTCTGAGGTCAGAGGTCGGGCTTACATAGGCCCGACACTTGATGAAGCAGCGCGGCGGTTGGCGGTGTTAATCGACGAAAATTCATACTTGCAAGACACCATACATGAACTGGAAAGGGGATAAATTTTGATTCAGCAACCTTTAACTAGAATTACGAACGAGAAGTTCGTGGTCATTTACGGGGAGATGGTGGCAACGTGTGAAATAAGCATCACCCACAACACCCACAACACCCACAACACCCACAACACCCACAACACCCACAACACCCACAACACCCACAACACCCTCAACGCACCGAACACCTACTCAACCGGAGGGATCATAGGTGAAGCACATTACCGCCTAGCGTGTTTGGTGGC
>JAFLJY010000069.1 GCA_022712755.1 Gammaproteobacteria bacterium | reverse complement strand
CGACACATATCGGACGTTGGAAAAACTGAAAAACATTCGTCCGCGAAGAACGCAAAAGACGCGAAAAAAGCAAAGAAAATATTTTTGTTTTTAGATAGTAGGGTGGATAAGCAAAGCGCATCCACCATCGCTTGCGGTTGTAAATGGTGGATGCGCTTTGCTTATCCACCCTACGATACTATTATTGTTTTTTCTTTTTTCGCGTCTTTTGCGTTCTTCGCGGACTATTGCTTTTGATTTTGAATGCCCGCTAATGACCGTAAGCAACCATTCACTCCATGAATAAATATGACAGGTTTCACCGTGTTAAGCCTGATTGACTACAGATTAGGGAGGTTCGGCAGGTTTTTTTTCACCAGTATGTCTATCATTTTTGCCGCAGCGGCAAAACCAAAACTGGCGGTCACCATCACCGATGAGCCGTAACCATAATTGCAGTCCAGTGATAAACCCGCCACACCCGGTTTACTAAAACCCGGCTTGCCATCTTTATCGGGGTAACACTGCTGCTGCGTCGAATAAACGCAGGGAACACCAAAACTGCGCTTAAGGTTTCGTGCAAAATTATGCTGTTGCCGTAAACGCAAACGCACTGCCGCAGCCAATGGATCATTCCAGGTACGAGAAAGATCTTTTATTTCAATTTTTGCTGGATCAGTCAACCCCCCTGCACCACCTGTGGTGATAATAGGAATTTTATTGCGCTTACAGCAATAAATCATTGCCGACTTGACCTTAATGTTATCAATCGCATCAATGACACCGTCAAAGTCCGTTTCCTGATAATCACGCAGCAAAATATCACGCAGATTTTTTTCGTGCATATATTCGTTGATGGTTTTAACGATACATTCAGCATTAATTTGTTGCATACGTTCTAACATGACCTCGGTTTTAGCGAGGCCAATACTGGCATCCAAAGTATGAATCTGACGATTCATATTGCTATTGGAGACGGTATCACCATCAACCAGTGTGATCTTACCCACACCACTGCGAACCAATGCTTCAGCCACCCACGATCCAACACCACCAATACCAACAATGCAAATATGGCTGGCACGTATCATCGAAAACACCTCATCGCCGTAAACACGTGACAGGCTGCCAAATTTTTCTTCAAAATTACTCATTATTAAAAAAATAGTTTTAAGTTGTATGTTGTAAGTTAAAAACAGTAGTTACCTCGTGCTTTTCTTACAACTCGCTACTTATAACTTATAACTGTTCATTTAAGGTAAAATACTCATTTTTAAAACACAATCACCGCATGAATCCAACAAACACACCCCACCGCGTCGGCTTCGTCAGCCTGGGCTGCCCCAAAGCCACGGTAGACTCGGAACATATTCTCACACAACTTCGCGCCGAAGGTTACGATATTGTACCCAGTTATGAAGGTGCCGATCTGGTGGTGGTGAATACCTGCGGTTTTATTGATGCCGCTGTTGAAGAATCCTTAGATGCTATTGGCGAAGCACTGGATGAAAATGGCAAAGTCATTGTCACCGGCTGCCTCGGTGCAAAAGGCGACATCATAAGACAAACTCACCCGAATGTACTGGCTGTCACCGGCCCTCATGCCACTGAAGAAGTGATGCGGGCGATTCACCAGCACCTACCGGCAAAACATGAGCCATTTGTTGACCTGATTCCACCGCAGGGCATTCGCCTCACGCCCAGACATTATGCGTATTTAAAAATATCCGAGGGCTGCAATCATCGTTGCACTTTCTGTATTATTCCTTCCTTGCGCGGCGACCTGGTCAGCCGTCCGGTAAATGATGTTCTAGTCGAGGCAGAACGATTAGTCGCTGCCGGTGTGAAAGAATTACTGGTCATTTCACAAGATACCAGCGCTTACGGTGTCGATGTGAAATACAAAACTGAGTTCTACAATGGTATGCCAGTTAAAACCCGCATGACAGAACTCTGCCAGGCATTAAGCCAGTTCGGTGTCTGGGTGCGCCTGCACTACGTCTACCCCTACCCACACGTCAATGAAATCATTCCATTGATGGCGGAAGGAAAAATCCTGCCGTATCTGGATATCCCGTTTCAACATGCCAGTCCGAAAATTTTAAAAGCCATGAAACGACCGGCATCAAAAGAAAATACTTTGTTACGCATCAAACAATGGCGTGAGATATGCCCCGACATCACCATACGCAGTACCTTCATTGCTGGTTTTCCTGGTGAGACAGATGAAGATTTTGAGCAATTACTCGATTTTCTTGATGAGGCGCAGCTAGATCGCGTCGGCTGTTTTGCTTATTCTAATATCGATGGCGCCAAAGCAAATGAACTCAACGGCGCGGTTCCTGAAGAACTCAAACAGGAACGTGTTGCCCGTTTTATGGAAAAGCAGGCCGGCATCAGCGCAGAAAAACTAAAACAGAATCTTGGCAAAACACGTGATGTCATTATTGATGACATCGGCAATGCAGATGAAGACATCATCGCCAGAACAACCTCCGATGCCCCGGATATTGATGGCCTGGTCTATATTGAAAAGCCTAACAACAACGACTATCAGGTGGGTGATATAACACAGGTGACAATCACCCATACTGACGAGTATGATATGCGGGGAAAAATAATGGTTAATGGTTAATGCTTAATAAAAAACCAAACCTTAACCGCTAGTTGTTTATTTTGACTTTTCCGTCCTTTGGTTCGTTAACGGCACATCCGTGTGCCACTACTCATTAACAATTAATCATTAACAATTAATCATTGCATTTATGTCCGATCCCATAACCCTAACCACTGCCTTTTTATTAGGCTTCTTCAGCACCTTACACTGCATCGGCATGTGTGGTGGCATCATCGGTGCATTAAGCCTGAGCCTGCCTGTTAAAATACGAAACAGTAAAACAAAATTGTTTGCCTTTGTTTTGACCTACAATGTCGGACGCTTAATCAGCTATTGCGTTGCCGGTTTAGTTGCTGGTGCCATCGGTACGGGTCTATTGCTTTCGACAGGCTTTGACCAGGGGCATACCATACTAAAATTCATCGGCATTAGCATGATGATTGCCATCGGTTTATATCTGACCGGCTGGATGCCACAACTTGCCAGTGTTGAAAAAATGGGAATCCCAATATGGAAACGCCTTGAACCGATTGGCAGAAAACTGGTACCCGTAGCCTCTATACCCAAAGCCCTGGCTTATGGACTTATCTGGGGGTGGTTACCCTGTGGGCTGGTTTATTTTGTGCTGATCTGGGCACTGACTGCGGGCGATGCTATCAATGGCGCTCTCATCATGTTGGCTTTTGGCCTGGGCACATTACCCACATTGATTACTGCCGGTTTTATGACCTCATGGGTCACTCGCTTTGCGCATTCAACCCGTGCCAGGCAAATCGTTGGTCTGCTCATTATTTTTATGGCTATTGGCAGTCTATTTATTCCCATGGATCATGGTCAATATGGTCATGACCATAACCAGCAAGAATAAATAAGCCCCTGTATGCCCGCCTCCAGTGACAACAATTTTGCTGCAATCATCGGTCGCTCACCCGCTCTTGAGTCGATTATTCGCACCGCACAAATTGCCGCAGCAGCCGATGTCCACATTTTAATCGAAGGAGAAACCGGCACCGGCAAGGAACTCATGGCGCAGGCATTACAACAAAACAGCAAGCGGGCACAACAACCCTTTGTCACTATTAACTGTGCCGCACTGCCTGCAGAACTGGTTGAGTCCTTATTATTTGGCCACGAAAGAGGGGCATTTACCGGTGCTGATGAAAGAAAAGATGGTTATGTACAAAAAGCCCGGGGCGGTACATTATTCCTTGATGAAATCGGCGAACTTCCTCTTAACTTACAGGCTAAACTGTTACGCTTTGTAGAAAATGGTGAATGTCAGCGTGTCGGCTCTGCCCAGCCTGAAATTGTTGATGTCAGAATAATCGCAGCAACCAACCATAACCTGCTACGACTGATGGATGAAGGCAAGTTCCGCCAGGATCTATTTTATCGCTTAAGCGTGGTTAGCTTACGCCTGCCAAACTTAAAACAACGCAGTCAGGACATCCCTGAACTGGCAAAACACTTCTTACAGCAAGCTGCACAGCGTAACAACACACCAGTATGCAGCTTCGACCAGGCCGCTTTAAACCTGCTTAAGCACTATAGCTGGCCGGGCAATATTCGTGAACTAAAAAACGTTTGCGAGCACGTTTCTGCGATGTTGCCAGGAGAAATGATCAATAAAGATAATCTGCCTTTGGGCATCCTGCAAAACAAGGCTTTAAATCATTGTGGCTACACCCTGCCTGAGCACGGAATTAATCTGGAATCACTGGAAATTGACATGCTAAAACAGGCACTTAGTCACTCAAACGGTAACAAGTCAAAAGCAGCCAGGCTGCTTGGCCTGAGTCGAGATGCCTTTTTGTACCGGCTTAAAAAGCACAAACTGTAACGGTTATAATGTCCCAGTAAAAAATACCTGTGACATGGTTATCCTGTGACATAGTTACATTGCATTAGTATATAGATATATTAGAATGACTCTTATTACTAATTAAGCGGTCTATTGATGTATGTCATACAAGCAAAACCCGTTACTTCATAGCATAACCATGCTGACACTCCTCTTATCTAACTTATACAAGCTGTAATTTATGGACAACAAAGTAATCTTTAATAAAGATTTAATACGCCGTTACGACACATTTGGACCGCGTTATACCTCTTACCCCACCGCTGTTCAGTTCACCACAGACTTTACTCTGGATGATTATCTGGGCGGGGTTAAACACAGCAACGAAGACCCAATTCCTTCACCGCTGTCACTGTATCTGCACATTCCTTTCTGCGATACCATTTGTTATTACTGTGGCTGCAGCAAAGTTATAACCAAAGACAAATCAAAATCTGATCACTACATCCAGTTACTGAAACATGAAATTGAATTACAGGGTGCACTGTTTGCAAAAGACAGAGTCGTCACCCAAATACACTGGGGCGGTGGTACCCCCACTTTTTTGAGTGACAAAGAAATTTTTGAGATCATCGAATGTATACACGAAAACTTTAATGTCCCTGCTGGCAATGAAGCTACCAACATGGTTGAGTTCGGTATCGAAGTCGACCCACGTACTGTTGACCGACAACGCTTAAAAAACTTAAATAACCTTGGTTTCAACCGAATCAGTTTCGGGGTACAGGATTTTGACAGTGATGTGCAACAGGCGGTCAACCGGGTGCAATCAAATGAACAAATCAAACAGCACATCAACGACTCACGCACACTACACTATCAATCCATAAATATCGATTTAATGTACGGCCTGCCCAGACAGAGCGTACACAGTTTTTCCAGAACACTGGACACCACCATTGAGTTAAACCCGGATCGCATCGCTATTTATAACTACGCACATTTGCCTGAAATGTTTAAACCTCAACGCCGAATTAACGAAGATGAACTGCCCTCAGCAGAAGAAAAATTAAACATCCTGCAACTGTGTATCGACAAATTGCAAAAAGCAGGTTATGTCTACATTGGCATGGACCATTTCGCCAAAGCCTCGGATGACCTGGTAACAGCCCAACTGGAAGGTAGCCTGCATCGAAATTTCCAGGGTTATTCAACCCACGCAGATTGCGACATGATTGCCATGGGCGTGACTGCCATTAGCCGTATTGGTGACAATTACAGTCAGAACGTGCGCAGCATTGATGAATACGAAAACATTTTAAAGCAGAATAAAATCCCTATTTTTCGCGGCATCGAACTTGAAGATGATGATATTTTACGCCGTGAAATAATTAACCAGCTAATGTGCAATAACAAATTGGACATTAAAAAACTGGAAAAGAAATGGGGAATTAGCTTTAATAAATATTTCAAATCATCACTGGAAAATTTACAGAAAATGGCTGACGATGGTTTGCTTACCATTGAAGAAACAAAAATAACCATCACCACCAGCGGACGCTTGCTGGCACGCTCAATTTGTATGTTGTTTGACCGTTATCTACAGGAAAAAAATGATGGTCGCTTTTCGCGGGTTATATGACGATCGGCTAAAGACGAATTAGTAATTAGTAATTAATTCCGCTCCTACTTTAATCGAAATAAATACTCACTATAAAATACACAAGAACCATAAAACGCCTATACTCCTGAAATCATTACATATTATGCCACCCAGATTGTGAACAAAACCAAAGACTCAATCATAGCGTTATACGCCACCAATCACCGACAAGGGACAACGCATGCCATTCAAAAAAGCGCTAATAATTCTTGTCGGTTTTCTGTTATTACTCACCAATAGCGCTCTTTATGCTGGACATGGGCATAATAATGAAGACCATAGTGAAAATTGTATCCTGGGCGTTTTCCCCTTTTTATCCGCACAACGCCTGGAAAGCATTTTTGCACCCATCGCCGCCGAGCTAAGCACAGTAATAGATTGCTCTATACGCTACCAAAGCTCGTCAAGTTTTAACGTGTTTATGCAGAAGTTGGAACAACAGGAGTTTGGTATCGCTTTTGTGCAGCCTTTTGATTATGTTCGGATTGCGGCGCAAAAAGGTTATATTCCGTTGGTCACCCACAGTGACAACCTGAACGCAATTATCATCACTACAGCCAATAGCAGGATTAACACAGTACACGACCTGAAAGGAAAAACCCTTGCCCTGCCACCATCGGTTGCAGCGATTTCCTACCTTAGTAAGATAATACTGGAACAGGCAAACATGGATTATTCAACAGACCTGACCCTGGTTTATACAAAAAATCATGCCTCCTGTATGCAGTTAGTGCTTATTGGCAAAGTCGACGCATGCGGTGTGGCAGCGCATCCACTGCGTCTGTTCCAGAAAAACAACAATCTACAGTTAAAACAGATCGCGATTTCACCCTCCATTCCACATGCATTGTTTGTCATACGAGACAATGTCAGTGATAAACTGCTAAAAAAACTGCAACAGAAGATGCTCACGATAAAGCTTAGCGACGACGCACAAAAACTATTTATAAAAGAAGGAACTAAAAACCCGTTTCGTTTGGTCAATGACAACGAATACGATACTGTGCGTGACTACTGGAATAAATACAAATAGCCCATCAACATGCTGCACTATTTTTTAATATGAAAGTTAAATCACTACGCTACAGCATTGCTACAACGATAATCGGCCTGCAAGCAGTGCTGATGGTTGCCGTATTATGGCCAACCTTGCACAGCTCATTTGATGCCAGTAAAAAACAAATAAGCAGCACCGAAAAAATAACACTGAAAACACTGGCAGAGTTGGGGCGCATTGCTTTTTTAACCGACGAATACAATGACCTACAACCGTTTCTGGAAATAGCGGTACTAGACCCGCATGTGCAGAAAGCATTATTACTAAACCCAGACAATGTTGTGTATGCCAGCCATGATGCGCGTGATATCGGCACCACCATGCAACAATTTGAAAATACTGGAAAAACCTACTGGCGCAGCCAACAAATCAGCAATGCAGCGGGCAACCTGGGCAGCCTGAAAATACGTTTCTCAAACCACGAACTGGAAACAGCTTACTTCAATATCTTGCAACTTGGTTTCACTATCGCCATCATCGGCATGATACTTGTCGCTATCACCGGTATTGGCCTGGGCACCTTCCTCACCCGCAGGTTAAACCGGCTGAACCAGACAGCCAACGAGTTTGCCAAAGGTAATTTATCCGCCCGTGCTGAACTGCATCACGATAATGATGAAATCAATAATCTGGCGATGACCTTTAATCACATGGCCGATGATATAAGCAATGCGTTGCACACGCTACGTGAGAGTGAAAGTCGCTTCCGCGGCATCTTTTATAACGCGAATGATGCTGTTTTTCTTGTTGACCCGGAAAATGACCGTATTGTGGATGCCAACCCGGCAGCCTGTAAATTGCTTGAGTACGATATCAAAGAGTTGTTGCAAACACCTGTGTCAACCATTCATCTTGAGAACAAATCCAGGATGCAAGCTTTTGTTGATGAAGTACTTGAAAAGGGTTCGGCAATCACAGAAGATTTAATCTGCACTACAAAAAACAACAACAAAATTGCAGCCAGTATTTCAGCATCACTAACCACTATTAGTAACAAAACACTGCTGCTTGTGCAGACGCGTGATATTAGCAAACGCAAACAACACGAAAAGTCACTACGTCGTGCGCAAAAGATGGAAGCCGTTGGCCAGTTGACCGGTGGCATCGCGCACGACTTTAATAACATTCTGGGCATTATTCTTGGCAATCTGGATCTACTCAATCGCCAACTGAAGGCAGACGACAAAACACAAAAAAGGCTTGATAATATCAAATATTCGGCTGAACGCGCAGCTGACCTGACACAAAAACTGCTTGGCTTTTCACGCCGCGAAAACACCAGCACAGCAACGACCAATATCAATCAGCAAATAATAGATATGCACAATCTTCTGGCTCGCTCACTGACACCGCAGATAGAAATTGTACATCACCTTGCCGATGATCTGTGGCTTACAGAAATTGATGCTGGCGATTTTGAAGATGTATTGTTAAACATGGCACTGAATGCCCGCGATGCCATGGCAGGCAGCGGAAATTTAACCATTGAAACCCACAACTGCGTGCTTGACGAAGCCTATTGTAATAATAATATGGGTGCTGTGCCAGGTGAGTATGTGCAACTGGCGATCAGTGATAATGGCGAAGGTATGCCACAGGAGATTCAGGATCGTATTTTCGAACCTTTCTTTACCACCAAAGATGTCGGCAAAGGCACCGGTCTGGGACTAGCGATGGTGTTTGGTTTTGTTGAACGCAGTGGCGGCTTCATCAAGGTTTATACCGAAGTGGGTATCGGCACAACTTTTCGACTTTATCTACCCCGTGCAAAACATGAAAACCTGAAAAAACAGATGCCGGAAAATAATGCAGGAATAAACAAACTGCCCGGCGGCAAAGAGACCATATTGGTAGTGGATGACGAGCCCGCACTAATAGAACTGGTCGAAGAAACCCTGCATGCATTAGGCTATCGGGTATTAACGGCAACAAACGGTAAAAAAGCATTACAGATTCTGGCTGCAGAGCCGACTGTCGATCTAATGTTCAGTGATGTTGTCATGCCTGGCGGTACAAATGGTTTCGAGTTGGCTGAACAGGCAGCGACACAGTACCCCCTGCTCAGGGTAATACTGACATCGGGTTACACCGATATAGCGATAGCAAGAAATGGACAGGCACGATTTAAAGCCCATTTACTGAGTAAGCCATACACGCAGGAAGAGCTGACTTTGCGTATACGAAAAACACTGGATGCGCGATCGGCTATACTGATTTAATTAGTCTGCAGGTTGGGGTGAGGCACGAACCCCAACCCATAAACCAACCCCGGAACTCATAACAACAATGAACAACACCATGCTTAAACACCTGCCCATGCCAATAAACACCATGCCAATAAATCAACAAACTAGTGCCGTTTACAGCAATAGTATTACTGAACCGCACGAGCTAAATAAAAACCTGCTGTCCGCTTTTTTAAGACTACAGAATGAAACCGGCATCCGTAAAACGCACTTATTCGACGGCCGCTACGAGAATATTTATATAAATGCAGAGCATATTCCAGAATTGGCACTGTTAATGAAAGATGCAATAAAATCAGCCGTCGCTATTCTCAACACTGAAAACTTACGCGCAGGCTTCTGGTTTAACTACATGCCATCAGGTTCAACGACAACGCTACACACACACGATGACGATGATGAACTTTTATCGGGTGTTTATTATGTTCATGCACCGGATGATTCAGGCAATTTAATTTTGTATGATGACGCTGACAACAATACTAAAAAGATTACTAAGAAAATTGAAATCATCCCCAAAGCCGGTAACTTCATCTTTTTCAAACCTGATGCGCCCCATGAAGTGAGCAGGAACAATAGTAATGAACACAGACTTTCTATCGGTATTAATTTTGGAATCGATCAGTAGCACATGGATGTAGCATTTACGAACCAGGAGTAGCACAAGGACGTGCTGTTAACGAACCAAAGGATGGAGAGGATGGACAAATAAATTCGCTGGCTTTCCTCGTTCCCACGCTCCTGCGTGGGAACGCATAGATGGGCCAATGGCAAGCACGGTACGCATTCCCACGCAGGAGCGTGGGAACGAGGAACTGCAAACTTACAACTTACAACTTACATCCTTATGCTAAAGTATCACTAGCTATATAAGCGTACAATAAGCATTTTTATGCTTACACCTTCAACCCATAACAACAGAAGCAAGATCAGGCAGTAGCAGGCACGTTTATGGTTCAATTCAAAGAAAATTATAGTCGTAACGTTTTATTTCAGTTTTTAATGCTCTCGCTTATAACTGGATTTTTAATACTGATAAATCTCGAATTTCTGAGCAATTTTTATTTTAAACATCAGGAAACCAATATTGGTTATATCGTCAATGGCAGCATTCTTAGCTTGTTCCTTGTTGGCGCATTCCGGCTCATCTACCTGCTTATACACTATGGCAGTGAAGAAAACGCACTGGCTCGATTTATAAAAAATGTGCACCATAACAAAACCTTACCGACCGGTAAGGTCGACAAAAAAAGTCTGATTTACAACCGCTATGTTTCTGTACTTGAAATCAGCAAACACAATGTCGCTGTTAACCACAGTGCGCTTGCAGCTACCCTGTCGGCAACCGAAAGCACCCGTTTGAGTTTGCCACGTTTTATCAGCAATATTTTGATTCTTACAGGTGTTTTTGGCACCATCCTTTCATTGTCCATTGCACTTGTTGGCGCCTCCGACATTATTGATAGTGCTGACGGCATCAGCGGCATGAATATCGTTATTCATGGCATGTCAACCGCACTGTCAACCACAGCTACTGCCATTGTCTGTTATTTATTCTTTGGTTATTTCTACATGAAACTCACCGATGTTCAGACTGAACTATTAAGCGGTATTGAGCAAGCCACTACGCTTTACATCATGCCCAGGTTTACCTTTCAGACCGATAGCATGTTGCATGAGGTCGGCGCGCTGGTTAAAGCCTTACATGAAGCAGCTCGCGTTATGAGCAATACGCAGGCTGATTTTTCTCAAGCCGGGCGTAGTCTCAGCGCATTAAGCGGCAATACCGCTGAAAACATGATGCGATTAAGCAGCGATATAAATGAAATCAAACTGCTGTTAGCAGATACTGACGGTAATCTCAAAACATTAACCGGCGAAAATACAATCAGCCAGAAACAATTGAGTGACGACGTCAATGAAATCAAATCGCTGTTAGCAGATGCTGGCGGTAATCTCAACGCATTAACGGGCAGCAATACCACAAGCCAGAAACAATTAAGTGACGAAATGAATGAAATCAAATTGCTGTTACGCGATGGTTTCCGTCTACCACCACATTAATCGCAGACAGGTAACATATTGTGAACGAAGAATTTGTTGACCTGCGTCGAAGGCACTTAAGTAGCGAAAGCTTCTGGCCTGCATTTACCGACATTATGATGGTTGTAGTCATCATATTTCTGCTCACCTCGATGATATTGATGATTAAAAACTGGGAACTGCTGAACCAGTTACGTACCAGCATGGCCGCTGAGGAACAGGCTGAGAAAATTATCCACGACACCAGCCTGGAAAAAGCCACACTTGAAGAGCAACTGGCAATGGCGCAAAGCGAAATATCCGCATTGCGTATGCAACTGTTACAGGCCAGTGAGCAGGCCAATCAACTAAACCTTGAGCTTGATGATAAAGACCAACAAATCATTGCCATAATGTTGGATAACACAAAGCTAAAGAATGCTGTTGCTAAAAATGAAAATCAAATAAGCAGCTTAAGCTCGCAACTTATTACAACAGAAGAAAATCTTAGACAACTCAACATAAACAGTGAAAACCAAATCGACAGCTTGAAATCACAACTTATCGTCACACAGGAAAATCTCAAGCAACTAAACATAAACAGTGAAAATCAAATAAGCAGCTTGAGATCACAACTTATCATCACTCAGGATAATCTCAAGCAACTCAACATAAACAGTGAAAATCAAATAAGCAGTTTAAACTCGCAGCTTATTATCTCAGAAGAAAACCTCAAGCAGCTAAACAAAAACAGTGAAAATCAAATAAGCAGTTTACGCTCGCAAATTATCATCTCAGAGGAGAACCTCAAACAGCTAAATATTGATATCGAACAAAAACGTCAAACCTTAGCAAAAGAACGCCAGAAGGTTATTATCATCAGCCAGCAGCATGACAGCCAGACACGCAGACTGTCCAGCCTTGAAGATGATTTTGGCTCATTACAGGTTAAATACGACAAATTATTTAAACCTGCTCGCACAGCCAAAGGTAAATACCTGGTCAGTGTCAGTATTGAGCGCATTAATGGCAAAAAACACATTCGCTTTAAAGACGCAGGTGATGAAAATTTCACGCTGATAAACAAAAAGCAGCTGCACAGCAAACTGGCTAAACTTCAAAAGAAACACACGAAAAACCTGTATTTAAAAATTGTTATCCCGGAAAAAAGTGGTCTTACTTATAACGAAGCATGGGAATTCATGAAAGAGACACTGCATAAATACGACTATTATTATCAGTAATATAATTACTAATTACGTGTACTAATTACAAAGCCAGGGCATGCTTTATTCGTACACGCAAGTTGTTTCACAAGCTATTCCTGTTATCATAAGACTACCATTCATCTCACTTTATAGTGATTTTATGAGTGTCCATATAACAAAAAAAGGTAACCCATGATGACTCAACACCGAAAAATACTACCCGGGAAAACTCAGGTACTACGACTATTTACTTTTATCTCTCTATTTCTTGCTTCATCAATGTCTTTTGCTAACCCTGCAACCGCCTCATCGCAAGAAGTTTTAGATACTAACCCCGCTGTTATCATTAAAACAGCACTGAGCAAGATAACCGCTTTCAGCAGTAACGCAGACAGAGTTAATCCGATGCAACTTCGCGGTTTTATAGAAAATCAGATTATTCCTCATTTTGACTTCAATAACATGTCTCACTGGATCACCGGTCGATATGCACGCAACATGACAGCAGAAGACAAAGCCGACTTCCAGCGCAATTTACGCGAAACTTTTTTATCCAGCCTGTCAAAACATCTCGGCAGCTTTGATGCTAAAAACACCCGCGTTAAATTTCATCGTGTACGCTACCGTGGTTCGGATGAAGCCTTTGTCGGCACCAGTATCTATCGAGCAGACACCTTGCCCGTCCGCCTTGAATTTCGTATGCGCCTCGATGAAAATGACTGGAAAATTATTGATGTAAAAGCCAATGGCTCCAGTGCCGTGCTTTACTATCGCCGTCACTTTATGTCTCAACTACGTCAATTTCAACGCAAACAGCGCGGTTTTTACTGATCTACTGGCACTAATAGGTCCGGGCAAACACGGAGCCTGACTAACTAACGACCGGCAAGCGCAGTTCGTAAGGTGGGTAATAGTACATGGATGTGCCACTACTTCACCCTGTGAATTGATTGCATAACAGCCGGAAAATGGTGTTGTAGCAACAACTAATGAATGAAAAAATCAACAGCAGCAAAAATGATGATATTAAACCCGCCCAAAAACGCAGAGGCATGGCACCACTTATTGTCTTCTTCTTTTTCGTTTCCTTTGTTATCTTTGTTTTCAGCCGACATGAACCCATCAACACGATTGATTGCACACCAGAAATCATTGCCAGCAATCCCGATGTCATCATGCTAGGCACCTGGTGGTGCGGCTACTGCCACCACGCCAAAAGATATTTCCAGAATAATAATATTCATTACTGCGAATACGATGTGGAAAACACAACGATCGGAAAACAACTTTATCAAAAACACGGTGCAGGCGCGGTACCGATACTATTAATTGGCGAATACCAATTAAATGGCTTCAGTGAACAACGAATTGAAACAGCCCTGGCTTTAACTAAAGAGCAAGTCAAACATTAACCATTAACCATTAACCATTAACCATTAACCATTATTTTCTATCGTGTTCACAAAATTACAACAGTTTTTTAATCAATACTTAAACGAAGAGGTTGAAGACAGCATCCCGCTTGAACGTCGTTTGCAAATGGCGACTGCAGCTTTAATGGTAGAAATGTTACATGTGGACGAGCAAGTCACTACAGACGAAGATGAAAAATTACGGCATATACTCAAACAGCGTTTTAAGCTGGATGCGGGTGAGATAGAAGCTTTAATCAACCTTGCTCATAATGAAAAACATGAAGCCACAGATTATTATGCCTTCACCTCCTTAATCAACGAACATTACACGCAGCAACAAAAAATAAAGCTGGTAGAAGACTTGTGGCAACTTGCCTATGCAGATAGCGAGCTGGATAAATATGAAGAACATCTATTGCGACGCCTGGCCGACCTATTGCATGTGCCGCATCAGGACTTTATCCGTACAAAACACAAAACTTTAAAAACTATTCTATCCACAGATAAACACAGATAAACACAGATGTTTTTTAGCTTTCACCTGCGACGTAGCTAACAATAAATACTTTGTAACTACTCAGCGTAATTTGAGAAAAGGACGAAGAAATCAATAACCTGCATCCTTAACCGAGTAATTACAATGCTTTCATCTGTGTATATCTGCGCTGACGTGCATGGAAGCACTAATGTCGCGGACGCATGGATGCGTAAGAGCGACCATCTGTGGATAAAATATTTTTTAATGTAACGAACTCTCCGAACCCCACATTTTATTGTAGCGTTCCACCACTTCACGTACCTCATCAGGATAAGCAATAACCTCCATTTGTTGCAACCCCTCTTTAAAAAATTGCCGCGCGTCCTGTGGTAAGTTTTTCGCTAAACTATCATACGCCTGTTCAATCAGTTCTGGATTATGACTGCGCGTTGCGACAATGCCATAATTCAAATTTAAAATACGCCACGGCCGCATCATATTAGTTTGTTCAACGTCATGCCGAATTTCGCTACCACAGGCATCAATAACTTCTTTAATAACGCTCGTCAAATCCGCAATCAGGTGAGGCTCGGTTATTTCATTGGCATACTCAGCCAGCGAATTAACCAGCATGTCGATTTTTGTTAACTTACCACCATGACGAGCAATCCATAACGATACCGGCAAGCTTAAACGCAATAAATCCCGGCTCTGCTCACCCGTTTTATTTTGTACAAAAGCGACCATGGCTTCGAGTATTTCTAGCGTATAACCCCCTATTTTGCTTATGTCTTTTTCCTCCAGCAGACCCATGCTTTCTGCACTCATCTGCTTTTGCACAATACTATCGGCATCGGCTCTGGCCATTACATCAATGGCCTGATCCATCGCTACAAGTAATTTATGCGGTGAATTCAACTCCACCTGATCTTGCTCAGTTTCTTCATCCTCCAGGAATTTTTCCACTGCATTATGAAATAAATCGCTGAAGGTTTTAGCGTTAAATAAAAAATCCATAGTTTTTGTACAGCCTTTAAATATTATTGCTTGTCCGTCATTATAAGTTAAGATATCTAAAAACTCTAACTATCAGCAAAATCATCATGAGATTACTACATACCATGTTACGCGTTGGCAACCTGCAACGTTCCATTCTGTTTTATACTGAAATTATGGGCATGACTTTACTGCGCCAGAAAGATTACCCTAAGGGGAGGTTCACTCTCGCTTTTCTCGGTTATGGAAATGAAAAACAACATACAGCTCTTGAACTTACCTATAACTGGGATACTGATCACTATGACATCGGTTCAGGTTTTGGCCACCTGGCTATTGAAGTTGATGATGTTTACCAGGCTGCAGAAAAAATACACACTGGAGGTGGTAAAATAATTCGCCAACCAGGTCCAATGAATGCGGGTACAACTTTACTGGCATTCGTCGCTGATCCTGATGGATACGAAATTGAACTGCTTCAACCAAAAGCCCAGCAGCCTGCCAACTTATTGGGTTCATAGCAATATACTACTGAATCGAATGAAAAGGATACTGCTTATTAAAGACGCGCTATAAATACGTCCATGTAAGCTTGTCTACAGCATCCTTGCTGTAGACAGTCTTTAATAAGCAGTATCCTCTTCTTCTGTTTTGTTAATATGTCTGGTTGATTTTAGCTCTGCAGGCTGGAATCGTGGTACAGTGATACACTGTTAATAAACCTAAAGATGGATGCGCTTTGCTTTTGCATATCCTCTTTTCACACTACTAAGCAATTAAATGACTCCTATATTAATCGAATCATCCGACACGATGGATGACTTTATTGCTCAGTTAAACAACAAAAAAATAATAGCCGTCGATACTGAGTTTTTTCGTGAAACAAGCTATTACCCGAAACTCGCACTGGTACAAATTGCGACTGATTCAATCATAGTCTGTATCGACCCATTAGCCTTTGATGCAAAAAAAGCATTACAAGAAATTCTGCTTGATGAAAGCATTACAAAAATTATTCATTCTTGCTCACAGGATCTGGAAGTACTTTTTTATTACCTGGGGAAAGCCCCTCGCAACATTTATGACACACAAATTGCCAACGCCTTACTCACCGAACAGCACCAGGCTGGTTATGCAACACTGGTAGAAAACGAACTGGATGTGCAGCTAGATAAATCACAAACCCGAAGTAACTGGCTGCAACGCCCGCTAACTAAAAAGCAAATACAATATGCGGGTGATGATGTTTATTATCTGTACCAAGTCCACTCTTTACTTGATGAAAAACTACACAAAACTGAAAGAAAAGCCTGGCTTGATGAAGAGTTATCAAAATTATTTAATGATGAAAACAACTTCCAGGTGGCCAGCGATAAACTCTGGCAACGAGTAAAAGGCTCAACAAAATTAACCAGGAAAAAGCTAGCCATAGTGCAATCAATTGCACTATGGCGCGAACAGCTGGCACAAAAAAAAGATAAAACACGTAGAAAAATTTTATCTGATGACATCATTATACAGCTCGCAATTGAGCCACCTGAAAATACCAGTATTCTCAATCAAAATATCGACCACAGAACCCATTTCAACGATAAAGAAAAACAACAATTATTTGAAACAATACAAACCGCTTTGACCTGCCCGGAAAACCAGTGGCCAGACAACCAATTTACAATTTTAGACAAACAACAGAAAACGTTGCTAAAAACATTACAGCAATGTGTTAATAACCGGGCTGAGAAACTGGGCATATCAAGTGCGGTTTTATGCTCAAGAAAAGAACTGATAATGCTGATAGTGAGCCAGAAACAGCAGGATAAATCTCAACAAGCTACATTAAATATCCTGCAAGGCTGGCGCTTACATTGCCTGGGGCAGCACTTACTAGAAACAATAAAAAACGCTAAATAACGGTTGTTTAGATAGCGTAAGCGTAATACTATCAACACTAAAGTGTTTTTTCTGAAAGACAGTATATGACTGGTGAACTATTTTAGCCTAAACTATACATATATATTAAAGTCATAAAAAAACCACAACAATAAAGACGCACCAAGAGGAATCCCTATGCATACTCTAACCAACAACCTTTTTAAGTTACTATTTATATTTACTGTATCGCTAGCCAGCTTGAATAGCTACGCCGAAAACTCGAAAGAATTTGGTGATTATGTAATACATTACAATGCATTCAGAAGTGACATCCTTTCACCAGATGTAGCCAAACAATATGGTCTGACACGCGCCAACAACCGTGTTCTTATCAATATTGCCATATTGAAAAAAGTTCTACACACCACGGGCAAACCTACCGCTGCAAAAGTCACTGGTCATGCCAGCAATTTAACCGGACAACTAAAAAATATTGAATTTAAGGAAATTACTTCAGGAACAGCCATTTATTGCCTGGCCGAGACAAAAATTAGTGATGGTGAATTCCTAAAATTTGATCTAAAAGTTATACCTGAGGGCGAAACGCGTGCCGCACGCCTGCGCTTTAACAAGCGTTTTTTTACTTACTAAAATTAAGTACCTGAAAAACCCGTTCACTCAACATGTAATTTTACATGTTGAGTGAACGCTCGAACTGGCATCAGGGTTTTTAATTTTTATCCTGAATATCCTGTCCATCCTTAGGCTCGATAACAGCACTTCCGTGTGCCACTACTACTCCATCCATGTAAATTTAAGGGAAAATATGTTGTATTACTAATTAATTTTCTTTGCTGGTTTTATCATCTTCATACGGCAATTTTGTCTCCACCACCTGCTTACCTATCAAAACAATATAACCCTGTTGCCGCTCACCAAATT
>JAFLJY010000234.1 GCA_022712755.1 Gammaproteobacteria bacterium | reverse complement strand
GCTTTTGTTAGTGGATATTCACATTCATAAGCAGCACGAGGATTAACCATGCAGGTGGCACGTTGGCGTTTAAAAACGCGATCAAGACAACCCTGATTACAGGCAATACATTTATTTATTAAATGTGACTGATTATTCTTTGCCTTGTTCATAAACTGACTATCGGCAAGAAAGGGTCGGGCCATGGAAACCAGATCCGCATCACCATTTTGCAAACAGCTTTCTGCCAGCTCTGGACTATTAATACGGTTTGAGGTAACCAGTGGGATTTTTATGTATTGTTTTAGCTTTTTAGTCACCCAGGTAAACGCTGCCTCGGGAACCACTGAGGCGATGGTGGGGATTCTGACTTCATGCCAGCCAATGCCGGTATTAATGATACTTGCTCCCGCCTTTTCTACCTGTTTCGCATGAGATACGATTTCAGACCAGTCACTGCCTTCTTTGTGCAGGTCAAGCAGTGACAGGCGATAAATGACGATAAAATCTTCGCCGACAACACGGCGGATTGCTCGAATGATTTCAAGCGAGAACCGTATCCTGTTTTCAAAACAACCACCCCACTCATCCTGCCTTTTATTGGTATTTGAGCAGACAAACTGATTAATCAAATAACCCTCTGAACCCATTACCTCAACACCGTCATAACCCGCACGTTGCGCCAGCCTTGCTGTATTTGCGTAAGCTTTAACCAGTTTTTTAATTTGTTTGCCGGTTAATGCCTTCGGTGTAAAAGGAGATATGGGTGACTTAATAGCAGAGGGGGCAACGGCAAAGGGGTGATAAGCATAACGCCCCGCATGCAGTATCTGCAAACATATTTTTGTTTCGCAAGCGTGTACTGCATTGACTAATTTACGATGCCTGGCTATTTGAAAGAAAACACTTAACTGTGATGAAAACAAAGATAAACGACCACTAAAAGTAGGCGAAATACCGCCGGTAACAATTAATGCGACACCGCCTCTAGCGCGTTCCTGATAAAATTTGGCAAGTTTATGAAACCCATTCCAGCTTTCTTCAAGCCCGGTATGCATTGACCCCATGATGGCACGATTTTTTAATACGGTATGCCCTAAGGCCAAAGGTGACATCAATAAGCTAAAACTGGATTTTTCAACGTTTTTATCCATAAACACCATACTAGCTCTAACCACTGATATTTTCGAGCCTGAGCTGAAAATTCTATGTTAGATGATACTTAAATTATTGTGCCTATGCACTTAACTCAGTTGTAGTTGTAGGTCGTGTTAGGTGCTTTTTACCGTAACACGACAAACTATGTGCCGGCAAATGTGCCTAAACAAGCTACAACTCAGGCTTTGGCAGCTATGTCGGGTTACGCTATCGCTAACCCGACCTACGGAACTGGGTTAAGCGCAGAGGCATGTAAATTATTTTCACTGCTCTTTGGTGATTGCCAAATTTGCGTTATAGTAGTCAATATTCAATCCTGAATTAAAGAAATAAGCGCATAATCGATAACATGTATAACGAATATTTTGGGTTCAAGGAAGCTCCCTTCTCCATCGCTCCCGATCCGCATTATTTATATATGACCACACAACATCGTGAGGCGCTGGCTCACCTTGTCTACGGCCTAAACAGCGAAGGCGGCTGCATTCTACTAACCGGCGAGGTGGGCACGGGTAAAACCACCATTTGCCGTTGTTTGCTGGAACAAATACCTGAGTTAGTCAATGTTGCCTTAGTGCTCAATCCTAAAGTCAGTGAAATCGAACTATTAGAATCTATCTGTGATGAGCTTAAAATCAGTTACCCGGATATCAGTAACAGCGTTAAAACTTACATCGACCGAATCTACGATTTTTTACTGAGAAGTAACCGCAACAATGAAAAGACGGTTTTAATTATTGACGAAGCACAAAATCTAAGCAGTGAAGTTCTGGAACAACTACGTTTACTAACCAATTTAGAAACCAATCAGCGTAAACTGCTACAAATTATTATCCTGGGTCAACCGGAATTACTGGATATTTTGTCACGACCAGAAATGCGCCAGTTAGCACAGCGTATTACTGCACGTTTTCATTTGCGCCCCTTAAGTAAACACGAAGTCAAGGCTTATGTTAGTCACCGCCTCGCTGTTGCCGGTCAAAATATCCAGTTATTCCCTGATAAAAGCATCAAACTTTTATACCGGCTCAGTAATGGCATACCGCGATTAATTAATATACTCTGTGACCGTGCTTTATTAGGTGCCTATGTAGAAAACCAGTACGCGGTTAATCCGGCAACAATAAAAAAAGCAGCCAAAGAAGTTTTTGGCGAACTGAAAAACGTTGAGCAACACAAAAAAAATAAACAATGGTTATATCCGCTTGCTGCTTTTGCCGGTATTGTCGTTATCCCTATGGCAATCTTTTTTTATTATATTAATACAGATGACAGCACAAATAACCTACAGGCAATAGCACTTCCTGAAACTCAGCTTGAACCATTATTACTAAACACCGAAGATAAAAACAAGCTGCAAAAACCTTTAAAGGACACTGAAACATTACCTACATATTCAGCACAACCATCACTATCATCATCGGTAAAACAAAATAACAAAGAAAGCACTGCTATCTCTTTACCATCAAGCAAGAAGATTGAATCACTTAATACAACTGTAACAGCTGTAGACCAAACTCAAGCAGTAACAATCAGTACAGACACTGCTGTAGATAATATTGATACAATTTTAAATACTAAAAACAATAATCGCACATCTGCATATCAACGACTATTTAATGCATGGGATCGGTATTACAAAGAAAAAACATCTAAAACAGCTTGCCAGCAAGCAGCTACACAATCACTAAGCTGCTTGTTTAAACGGGGAAATATAAACAGCCTTAAAGCACACAACCGCCCTGCTGTGCTCACACTAATAAACAAACAAGGTAAAACACGGCACGTCACCATCACCGCAATAGATAATGACATTGCTACCATTTACGCAAACAACACCGCTTATAAAGTTAAACTTAATGAGCTTGACAAATACTGGTATGGGCAGTTCATACTGCTCTGGAAAAAGCCTGATTATTATCTAAGGGCTATATCACCGGGTGATAGCGGCGCCATCGTAAACTGGTTAAACACACAACTGGAAAAAATAAATAATCAGCTGCCAGATAGGATTATAAGCACCTATGATGATACCTTGCTGGAAAGAGTCATCGCCTTTCAATCGCAAAATGGATTAACCGCTGATGGCATTGTCGGACCGGTAACCATTATTCATATTAATACACAATCGGGCATGAAAGTGCCATCACTGAACCCACTACCCTCTTTACGATCAGCTACAAAAGGTTTTTAGAATGTCATACATACTTGATGCGCTTAAAAAATCAGAACAACAGCGAGGACATGGAACTATTCCAAATGTGCAGACCGTACATTCTTCCAGCCTGAATTACCGCGATGAAAAAAGAGCTTATTGGCCATATATACTTATTACTGCAGTAATACTAAACCTTATTGCCATCATTTATTTCATTATTGATAAAGACGATATTTCAGATAACAGTAGCCTCTCGATTCAGCACACTACTGTTGATAATAATGCTAAAAAAACTATCTCCATAGAGAATGGTCAAACACTCGCGTCTGAACAATCTGTACTACCTGAAAAACCCATAATGCATAAAAAACCCATAATGTATAAAAAACAAAGCGTCAACACAATAAGTACTGGCACTGAAATAAAACCAGCTGAAATACAACCGGGAACAACCAAAGCAACCTTACCGATTGCGGTCACCGCTATAAAAAACACAAGTTCAATAAGTATCATAACGCCCGACTCTAGCAGTAAAGCATCAGTCAACAAACAACCCGTACAGCCGCAAAAAGACATAATAAGTTTCTATGACTTACCAACTTCAATACAACAACAATTGCCTGCCATTATTGTCACCGCTCACATTTATTCAAGCAACCCTATACAGCGCAGCATGGTCATTAACAACAATTTTATGGAAGAAGGCGAATATGTGATCGATGATCTGATCCTGCATGAAATCACTGCTGATGGTGCTGTTTTTGATTATGCAGAAACCCGTTTCCATTACAGCGTGGTTTCAGGCTGGCAATAATCATTTATTCTGCCAGGGTGTACTATTAACCACTTAAAACTCACACTCTGCAAACAAATGCATCTCTTTATTAGTAACCGGGTGTTCAAATAATAAATTATCGGCATGCAGCAACATCCTTGGTTGTTTTACTTCATCCTTTCCATACAATCCATCACCAATTATCGGGTACCCCATGGCTGTGCAGTGCACTCGTAATTGGTGAGTTCTACCAGTGTGTGGCTTTAACAATAATCGGACAGTTTCATCTTCACGTTGTAAAACCTGCCAAAACGTAGTCGCTGACTTGCCATGTTCGTAATCCACTATTTGATGCGGACGATTATCTATATCGCAGCGCATGGGAAATTTAATAACACCTTCGTTTTCTTCCAGCCATTGTTTTACCAACGCAATATACTGTTTTTTAATTTTTCTATCGTGAAAGATTCGGCTTAATGCACGCTGCATCTCAATGCCTATTGCAAACAACATGATGCCAGAGGTATAACAATCCAGTCGATGAACCACTTTAGCGTCTGGAATCATCTTTACTAATCTTGAAATCAAACAATCCTGTTTATCCGGACCTAAACCGGGCACGGACAATAAGCCCTGTGGTTTATTCACTGCAACGACATATTCATCCTGATATATTATTTGTATTGACATATGGACACCTGGTAAAAACAACAAACCTGCTGTTTTTTAACCTCACTATTATTCTTACGTGTATAGCTCACATTGTACTATAATCACCTTCAAAAATTCATCATAATCCGCACATGCACAAAGGATGACGAATCATCATGGATTCACGTAGTTCACAAAACAAAGACCTACTTGCCCAACAAATACGACTTGAAGAAATCAGGCTGCTGTATGGCGGTACACCATTTTCCTATACAGCTTCGTTTATCATCGCGCTCATCATATTTTCCGTCTTATACAATAATGCTGTTTCTATAAAAAATTTATCAATCTGGCTATTTATTATACTCAGTGTTCTGCTTATAAGAAGCGTAGAAAGTTACCGTTTCGCTAAATGCGACAAGCAGCAACAACAAAGAAGCGGCTGGCGAACTCGTTTTTTTATCGGCACCGGCATTGCTGGTTTGTGCTGGGGTTTACTGCCCTGGTTAGGCTACCCACATAGTGTTGAATATCTTGCTTTTATTATTATCTGCCAGATTGGTGTCATTGCTGGCTCGTTATCGACATTATCCTACCGTTGGGAAACCATGGCACTGTTCCTGTTGCCATCCAGTCTATTATTGATTTTAAAACTTGCTACCGATGCACAGGACTTCTCAAAAGCAACATCCTTTGTACTCCTCGTCTTTATCATTTTCTCACTATCTGCCGGCAGGCGAATTTTTAAAAACACACAACAAAATATTCGCTTGCGGATAGAAGCCGACAATCGTGAACGTGCAATCGAATTAATGCATCAAAAACAGGCAATTCATCTGCAAAATACGCCACTGGCCATTATCGAGTTTGATCTTGATCTCAATATTTCAGAATGGAACAGAGCGGCGGAGAACATTTTTGGTTATTCAAGAAATGAGGCAATGGACCAGAACATCCTGCGCCTGATTGTGCCGCGTGACAGCTCTGTTGATGCAGAAAACCTGTGGCAACGGCTACTCAATTATGAAGCCGTTATCGGCTGGGTTATTGAAAACAAAACCCGGTCAGGAGCAGTCATATTTTGTGAATGGTATGTCACCCCATTAACCGACAAACAACATGACATTGTTGGCATAGCAGCCATGGCGCTGGACATCACTGAAAAGAAACACAATGAACTTGCCATAATAAAATCCAAGGAAGAAGCCGAAAAAGCCAATCAGGCAAAATCAGATTTTCTTTCAAGCATGTCACATGAATTAAGGACACCATTGAATGCCATTCTTGGTTTTACCCAATTATTAAAATATGAGAAAAAACTAACAGAAAAACAACAATCGCATATAAGTGAAATCGGCAAAGCGGGAAACTTGCTGCTTGAGTTGGTCAATCAAATCCTGGATC
>JAFLJY010000295.1 GCA_022712755.1 Gammaproteobacteria bacterium | reverse complement strand
GTAAGAAAATCTTCTATTTTTGACTTTATGCCAAAACGGGCAAGTTTAGTAACAAGCTCTGCGCGTGATTTAGATGTGGTATTTGTCAGGAACAGATGTGGAATGTTATTTTTATTGAACCAGTTGACTGTGTCAGCAGCGCCATCAACGGGCTTTTCGACTTCATACAAAACACCATCAAGATCGAAAAGTATGGCGGCCATCATTTCTCCTGTAATGAAAATTATTGTACTGCTGAGGATGATTAAAGGCAATGATGGTTTTTAAACCGGTTAAAACGATGTGCTTTAACGGTAAGGCCTTATGTTGTTTATTCGGTTTTATCTACCCGTCGCCAGTTGTCTTCGTCACGTATCACTTCGTGTTTTGCCCAACGTGAAAAGGCATTTTTTGTCATAACACCGGAATTTCTTCTGTTGGTACCAGCAATAACTTTGTAGATAAGTTTTTCTTCACCTTCGTCATTTGTAGTGGCCCAGTCAACAATCTGGCGTACTGACCAGAGCTTTCCGTATTCACCATTACTGTAATAATGGCCGTGTTTTAATTCATGGTATTGAATGTTTTCACTTTGATGACGTTGTGTAACCAGGTCATAGATTTTTAGCAGGTCGTTTTCTGAAATATCGATAAAGGATTCGAATTCACTTAATGCATAGACAAAATCTTCATGGCTGATGGCACCATAAGTAGAATTGTTTTGTGTTTTACTGGCAGTGGCATATTTTTGCGCAAGGTAAGCCGGGTAACGCCGCCATTTAAAAAAGTAATTGAAGACAATAGCAACACTGACGATGGTAACAACGTTAATTAGCACGGGGGTCAATATAAACTGATAACCCAGTTCATGTACGGTATTGCCACCAACGACAGCCGATAAAGCGGTTGCGCCGCCTGGTGGGTGTATGCAATGAAGGTAATACATCGTGCCGACAGCGATGCCTACAGCAAGGGGGGCGGCAATAAATATGTCAGGTATAACTTTAGCGCAGCTGACACCGATCACTGCGGAGACAAGGTGGCCACCGATAAGTGGCCAGGGCTGTGAAAGTGGGCCATGCGGTACAGCAAAAAGCAAAACAGCGGAGGCCCCCATTGAGGCGACGATTAAATAAGATAAAGTGTCCTGTAAAAAATAGGTACTGCTGTAAAAGATCAGGTAGATGCTGAAAAAGGCACCTAAGGCAGAAACCAGTTTTTCGGTGTGACCTGCGCGATAGCGTTCGACGCCAAGAAATTGCAGGATGGTTTCTTTCATTGAAACACCCTGGAATTAAAACGGTCACCCTTCGTTATCCTTGAGGATAACGATAAACAGGTTCTTGATCGAGAGGCTTTAAGCTTCACCCTGTAATTGAGCAACCACGGCTTCGTTTTCCAGAGTGGAGATATCGGAGGTGATTTCTTCACCGGCGGCAATGGTTCTTAATAAACGGCGCATGATTTTTCCTGAGCGCGTTTTAGGCAGGCCATCAGCGAAGCGTATATCATCGGGTTTGGCGATGGCGCCAATCTGTTCACCTACCCAGTTGCGTAGTTCAGCAACCATTTTTTCTGCGGCTTCACCAATGGGACGTTCGCCCTGGCAAATAACAAAGGCGACGATGGCTTCGCCTTTGACTTCATGTGGACGACCGACTACTGCTGCTTCGACTACGGCATTGTTTGCCACCAGTGCAGATTCTATTTCCATTGTTCCCAGGCGATGACCAGAAACATTGAGTACATCATCAATACGGCCCATGATCCAGAAATAACCGTCTTCATCGCGGCGTGCGCTGTCACCGGCGAGATAATATTTGCCGTCAAATTTTGGGAAGTAAGTATCAACGTAACGCTCGTCGTCTCCCCAGATAGTTCTTACCATGGAAGGCCAGGGTTTGGTGATAACCAGGTACCCGCCTGTGTTCGCTTGCGTAATTGATTCACCCTCTTCATTGACAATATCAACCGCCATGCCGGGCAGGGCAAAAGTGCAGGAGCCGGGTTTGGTTGCAGTGACACCGGGAATAGGAGTGAGTACATTAGCGCCGGTTTCGGTTTGCCACCAGGTATCAACAATCGGGCAACGTTCTTTACCAATGACGGTGTGATACCACATCCATGCTTCCGGGTTAATGGGTTCGCCTACAGTGCCGAGTAATCTCAGGGAAGATAAATCGTATTTATTCGGGTAATCGTCTCCGAATTTCATCAAGGCGCGTATTGCCGTTGGTGCAGTATAAAAAACAGTGATTTTATGTTGTTCAACCATTTTCCAGAAGCGACCCGCATCGGGTATAACTGGTGCTCCTTCATAGATGACGATGCTCGCGCCAGCAGCCAATGGGCCGTAAGCGACGTAGGTGTGGCCGGTAATCCAGCCAACATCGGCAGTACACCAGAAGGTATCGTTATCCTGTAAATCAAACACCCACAGGTTGCTGGTAACAGCGTTAAGCAGATAACCTGCGCTGGAATGTACAATACCCTTGGGTTTGCCGGTAGAGCCGGAGGTGTAGAGTAAAAACAGCGGGTGCTCTGCGTCAACCCATTCCGGTTCACAAGTTTTATCCTGATCGGCAATGGCATCTGACCACCATGTATCGCGACCGTCCTGCATGGTTATCTCGTGTCCACTGCGTTTTAATACAATGACATTGTTGATGCTTTCGCAGCCTTTATTTAAGGCCTTATCTGCGGCTTCTTTAAGTCCGACGATTTTACCGCCACGGGTGCCACCATCGGCAGTAATTAGCATGACCGCCTGGGCATCATCAATTCGATCACGCAAAGATTCAGCAGAAAAACCACCAAACACAACGGAGTGAATCGCGCCAATACGTGCGCAGGCCTGCATGGCAATGACAGCCTCTGGCACCATCGGCATGTAGATAACCACGCGGTCACCTTTGTTGATGCCTTTGGTTTTTAACGCATTGGCAAATTGACAGACATCATCATGCAGTTGTTGATAACTGATATATTGTTTGTCACCGGCTTCACCCTCGAAAATAATGGCGGTTTTGTCTGCTTTCGTTTCCAGGTGACGATCAATGCAGTTGTAACTGACATTCAGGGTGCCATCGCTGAACCATTTGTAATGCGGGGCTGATGACTCATCCAGCGTTTTTGTGAAAGGTGTGTGCCAGTCCATCTGTGTTCTGGCCTGATCTGCCCAGAAACCTTCGTAATCTTCTTCAGCACGTTGATGCAGGGCTGTTAAATCATCGGATTTCAAACGTGCTTTCGCAGTGAATTCTGCACTGGGTTTGAATAAACGGTTTTCGGTTAGGACAGAATTAATTTCGATACCGGACACAGTGGTTTCCCCTTTAGTGGTGTTATGGGCACCTCTAAAAACCATCTTTTTGTCTGATTACGGCGTTGGATGCTTTTCTGCGATCCTCATGTATTGCATATACACTGCGGTTCTCAAAAAGCATCCGCCTTGTACTCAAACAAAAATCTTGATTTTTAGAGGTACCCTTATGTTTTTGGCTTAGCATGCACGGGCTTAGCTTACACGGCGTGCATTAAAACTTCGATTGTTTTTTAAACTGTTTGACTATCACTGTTTAGCATAACTGGCAGATGTTTTATTGATCTGTGACAGTTTGAATTTTTTCTTTTGATGGTACCTGGTGAATATCCCAGTGTTGCGCTGCCCATGACCAGATGTCGTTAATAGTAGAATCGGACAAATCAGCAGGCGGGTTCTGGCCTAAAAATTCCAGTATGCTACACAACTGTTTCTCCCGGTTTTTAATGGATACTTTCGTAGCGCCATCTGACTTACTGATTTTTTTGCCATCAGCATCTACGGCAAGCGGTAAATGACAATAAGTTGGTGTGCTATATCCCAGTACCTTCTGTAGATATATTTGTCGTGCTGTGGAATCGAGCAGATCAGCACCACGCACAATTTCGCAAATGCCTTGCCTGGCATCATCAACAACAACGGCCAGCTGGTAGGCAAATAAACCATCTCGTCGTTTAATAATGATGTCGCCACATTGTTTTTTTATATTTTCTGATTGTTTACCCATTACCGCATCATCGAAATAGATAGTTTTGTTTTTAGCCAGCAGTCGCAGTGCATGCTGACTTTTTTGTGGTAATTGGCGATGTCGGCAGGTGCCAGGATACATGCTTCTATTCATTTTACTGCTATTTATTATAGCGAGTTGTTTGCGTGTGCATAAACAGGGAAAGACTAAATTTTGCGAAATCAGTTGTTCGAGTGCTTGCTGGTAGTATTCATTTTGACTGGACTGGTAAATGATTTGACCATGCCATTCAAAACCAAAAGCTTCAAGGGTGTGAAGAATGTCAACATCAGCACCTTCCACTTTACGCGTAATATCAACATCCTCGATGCGAATCAGCCACTCACCATTATTTGTTTTCGCCTGCAGGTAACTGCCAACCGCAGCAACCAGTGTGCCGAAATGTACTGGACCTGTAGGTGAGGGGGCGAAACGGCCTTTGTAGATAGACGATTTTTTGTTGAGCATTTAGAAAATTGTTTTGCCGCGAAGAACGCAAAGAGCGCAAAGAAAAACATTTTTTATGTAGGGTGGATAAGCAAAGCGCATCCACCATACTATCTACAAAATAATAGGCTTTTTTGCTTTTCCATCCTTAGGTTCGTAAACGCTACATCCTTGTAGCACTACTCTTTGCGCTTTTTGCGTTCTTTGCGGCTAAAAATAAAAGAGCCGATGAAAATACCGGCTCTTTGGACATTAAGTTGTCAGTTAGTATTACTTCCCGCGAGTCTGTTTCTCTTTGATTTCATCCAGGCTTTTACAGTCAATACATTGTGTTGCAGTTGGTCGTGCTTCCATTCGGCGTAAGCCGATTTCTACGCCACAGGTTTCACAATAACCGTATTCGCCGGCACTCATCTGAGCCATCGTGTCATCAATTTTTTTGATGAGCTTACGTTCACGATCACGGGTGCGTAGTTCAAGACTGAATTCTTCTTCCTGAGTTGCGCGGTCAGCTGGATCGGGGAAATTTGCGGCTTCGTCTTTCATGTGATCGACAGTACGATCAACTTCAGACATTAGCTCTTCTTTCCACGCTTGCAGAATGTCGGTGAAGTGCTTGATTTGCGCTTCATTCATGTATTCTTCGCCTTTTTTTTCTTTGTAAGGCTTAAAGTTGTCGTTTGTATTGGACGCAGTGTTAGGCATCTTAGCTCCAGATTATGTAACTTTAGTAAAATCAACATGTTACATTGATTTGTTGATTTTTGTTAATTATAGCGAGCGACTTTTTACCATGAATTCGCTACTTAATGCAAATATCATACGAATAATAAACCATAATTAACAGTAAACAATCTATTTAGGTTTATTTATTGTAGAAAAGTTTGGTTGGTAAATGGTTATTTTGGCTATCATCCATTGGTTTTACTTGTGCTGTCTCAGGTAACCTGACAGTACATAATCGTCACTAAGCGGAAGTTATAAGTTATAAGTTATAAGTTATAAGTTGTATGTTTTAAGTTATAAGCTAAAAACGTTATTCCATCCTTTGGTTCGAAAACGGCACATCCGTGTGCCACTGCTCCACAAATAGTGCTAAAAAAACAAAAGTTTATTTTAACCACAGATAAGAAACTTAATACATATAACACACAACTTATAATTTCTGCTAATGGCCAGTTTTACTCTTTAAAGCTTAAAATGCGCTATTTACGCGGTTCGCTAACAAATAACCGAAACAGCAAAGGAATCGCAAACAGGGTTAACAAACTGGAAAAGGCCAGTCCCCAAACTATAGCAGTGGCAACCGGCCCCCATATCAGTGATTCTCCACCCAGCCCCAGTGCCAGTGAGGATAAGCCAGCGATGGTGGTTAAGGTGGTAATTACTATCGGAATAATACGGCGTCGAGCGGCATAAATGGTGGCATGGGTAATACTCATACCTGCTTGCAGTCGTGTGTTGGCTGCTGAAATTAATACGATGGCGGCATTTACCGCGATACCGGCGAGTGCCACTACGCCATACAGGGTATACAGGCTCAGTGGATTGCCGGTTATTAATAAACCTAATGTCACCCCGGTAAAAGCCATCGGTATGGTTGAAATAATGATCAGTGGTTGAAAATAACTTTTAAACTGTGTACCGAGAATGGCGTAAATAAGCAAAACGCCAAACAGTAATAGTTGAAACATTGAGTTGATGCTTTCATCAATATCATCAAGCTGGCCACTAAAATTAAGATCGTTTTCGCTGTATTGGTGGCTGATTTCAAGCCAGCGTTGTCGGATTAAATCATTAGCCTTGACGGTATTCATCAGGTTTTTATCTAAATCGGCTTCAACCGTTATTGCCCGGCGGTAGTTATAGTGGCGAATATTACCGGGTCCGGTGGCGGTTTCGTGGCTGAGAAAATAAGAAAGGGGGCGGCTGTTACCCCTGCTGTTATTAATTATGTCGTTATTCACGCTGGGCAAAACAATTTGTGTATGTAACACAGCTTCAACATTATGTAACTTACGCGGTACAGCCTTTACCCTAACCTCCAGTTCTTCGCCCATATGTTGCATGGAGGCGACGATTTCGCCATCGACTAATAGTGTTAAGTTTCTCGCAATGTCTGATGGGGTCAAACCACTGTTTTGAATCGCATAACTGTCAAAAACAAGATTAAGTTCGTTACGCCCTTTTGCGGCATCATCAGAAATATCCTTAATAGCAGGAATACTGCGTAATATTTCTTTTAGTGCATTCGCTGCAGTGTGGATTTGTTGCAGGTCATCACCACGAACTTTTATGCTAATGGGTTTTGCTGTGGGTGGCCCTCCGGCGAGGCGGAAAAAAGAGATATTGGTGGGGCCGGGATAATCATTAATAGCAAGTCGCATTTCGTCCAGCACGGTGTCAACATGTCGATACGCATTACTATTATCCGGCTTAAGGCTAATCATAATCTGGCCGTAGTTATTACCGAAAAAGGGTTCAGTTTCGGTGAACATCTGACCGGCGTAACTTACCAGTGCGCGAGTTTCTTCTTTATCTAATATATTACGTGCAACTTTTTCAATGTTAAGCGTGGTGTTAAGCGTTTCTTCCAGTGTGGTACCCGGTGGCATTTCAATGTTGATGTAAAATTTACGAACCGGATCGCTGGCGAAAAAATCAATTTCAACCATTTCTACGACGATAGAGCCAATGGCTAATATAAAAGGTAAAACGATGATGGCCATGGCGCGAAAGGGATAACGCATGACTTTGATTAAGGTGCGTATATAGGTGATTTGCAGACGATGGGTAAAACGCTGTCGCCATATTTGTGTTTTTTTTGGTCGGTTACGATCTGCGAATATGGTTGCCTTTGTGGCTAGGATATGTGCCGGTAACATCCAGAAAGCTTCAACCAGGCTAATAGCCAGGCCAATGGATACTACCAATGGCACCACCATCATAAACTGACCCATAATGCCGGGCATCAATACCAGGGGTAAAAAAGCAGACATAGTGGTGAGTACCGCAGTGGTTACCGGTATAGCAACTTCTTTTAATGCATCGACACAGGCCGTTAATCGTTCCACTCCTTTGGCAAGACGCTGATAGATGGCTTCGGCAATAACCACGGCATCATCGACCAGCATTCCCAGTGAGATGACGATGCCCAGTAGTACCATGATATTTAAACTTTGCCCCATCAGGCTGATTACCCAGAAAGTACCGGCCAGAATAAAGGGAATGCCAATGCTGGTTAACAGGGCAATGTTAAAACCTAAAAAAAGCCAGGTAACCAATAGCACAAACGCCAAACCAACCAGTGCGTTAGTTTGCATAACTTTAATAGATTTGTTGGTTATTTCTGTTGCGTCATCAATTAATAGTAATTGTATACCTGTGTCATCACGATACAAATTCCGCTGTGCTATAAATTCATTAAGCCGTTCAACCAGATCCAGAGTATTGGCTTTTGATTTTTTTGTGATGGCGAACAGCACGGCTGCCTGTTGATTAAAACTCACCTGCTGCCGGGCTTTTTCTCGGCCGCGTATAACCTGCGCAATTTCACTCAAAGGTACTTCACCTAATGCGGTTAATACCGGCAACCTGGCAAGAACGTCTGCTGAAGCACTGGTGCCGGTTAATCGAATAAACCATTCTTCTGACTGTACCTTTAAACTGCCAGCCGGGGTGTCCTGATAATAGCTGCGTATGGTATCGGCAAGGTCGCTGGGTTTAATGCCGTAGTGCTGTAATTTTTGCGGATCAAAAAATACCTGTAATTCGGGGTCGTCGAGTGCGGTGGTCAGTACCCGGTCAACCCCTTTTATTTGCTCTATCTGTTTTTTTAAACGCTCTGACTGTAAACGCAGATTTTCATCATCAGCTGTGGCGACGGCGACAATGGACGCAGTCGGGTAGGCATTGTCAGTAGTGATTTCAAAAATGAAAGGGTCACTGGCGGCATCAGGTAGTTCATCCTGTTTATTCTGAATTTCGCGGCGTAAATCGGCAACCCGTTTGTCAAAAGTTCTTTCAGAAATATCAATAAAACGAATTAAAATATTGGAGATACCTTCACGGCTATTACTGGAGACAAATTTTATATCTGAAACACCCCTGATGACTTCTTCCAGTGGATCGGTAATGCGTTTCTCTATATCAATGGCGGATGCACCGGGTAGGGAAGTGGTGATTTGAATCCAGTTGAAATTAATACTGGGGTCCTGTTCCCGAGGTAAGTTTAAATAACTTAGGGTGCCGAGTATGAGTACAAGTAAAAAAAACAGATTGGCTAGTACATGGTTTTGAATGAATCGTTGGTACATTTTTTTAAAAGAAATTATTGTCCGCAAATGAACGCCAATGAACGCCAATGAACGCAGAATAATATTTTTGTTTTTTTA
>JAFLJY010000068.1 GCA_022712755.1 Gammaproteobacteria bacterium | reverse complement strand
CAGTTGCGGGTCAAACTTTTTACCATTGACGGCATCATCAATGGCATGACGATAAATTTGCGTGGTTCTGGCGGTGTAATAATAGGACTTGGTGCGACCTTCGATTTTCAGGCAGTCGATACCCATATCAACCAGACGATGCACATGCTCAACCGCACGTAAATCGCGTGAATTCATTATATAAGTGCCATGTTCATCTTCCTCGATAGGCATGAATTCACCGGGGCGACCCTGCTCTTCCAGTAAAAATTGTTGAGATGTTATTTCGCTAGCATTGGTATCTGTGCTGTCATCAGTACCGTCATTAAATTCTGCTCGCCATACACCAGTGTTTTCGATACTTTGGTCAGCATCATTATTTTTAACCTTGTAGTTCCAGCGACAGGAGTTAGTGCAGGTCCCCTGGTTAGGATCACGGTGATTAAAATAACCCGACAGCAAACAACGCCCGGAATAAGCAATACATAATGCGCCGTGAATGAATACTTCGAGTTCAATATCCGGGCAATCCTCTCGAATTTGGGCGATTTCGTCCAGTGATAATTCACGCGAAAGAATGATGCGCTCAACGCCTACAGACTGCCAGAATTTTACCGAAGGTGAGTTTAAGGTATTGGCCTGAACCGACAGGTGAACCGGTACCTCCGGCCACTTCTCCCGAATCATCATAATCAATCCGGGATCAGCCATAATTAAGGCATCAGGCTGCATGGCAATAATCGGTGCCATATCATTCATAAAGGTATTTATTTTTGATGTGTGTGGCAGGATATTGGTGGCGACAAAAAACTTTTTGCCTAATGAGTGCGCTTCGGTAATACCTGCTTCCAGGTTGGGTAATTTAAAATCGTTATTACGCACGCGTAAACTATAACGCGGTAAACCGGCATAGACTGCATCGGCACCGTAGGCAAAGGCGTAATGCATGTTTTTGATTAATCCGGCAGGGGAGAGCAGTTCAGGTTTTTTCATGGGTTATTAGTAAATTACAAAACTCTATTGTAAAAGAAAATAACCACAAAAAACACACCGCCGATAAGGGGGATTACAAACTTCAGGTAAAATTCAACTTCAATGAACCTGTGGCAAAGACCTGTGTCTGCATATTGAGCTTGTTACAATAATTGACGATGGAGGATGTGAAATGAAACTAAATCAAAGTATTAGCGATCAGAATTATAAAATTGCTATGGGACGCTTGCTGGTTATGTATACACAGGTGGACTATTTGATTATGCGTGCAGTTGCAGAGCGTATAACTGATGCACCGGATGATGAGGCTCGCCTGTTTATGGCGAAACAGGTGGGTGATGAAAGCAATCATGTACGAATTCAGCAGGCATGGATCAAAAAATTCGGCACGGATACCACACCTGTATTTAGTCAGTTACAGCAGGAAATGTTCCTGGTGCATTTTCGTTCGCTCAACTGGCTGGATTTCTTAACCGATATGTATGTTTGTATTGAAGCACTAGGCGGTGAAGCGGTTGAGCAGGTTGTACCCATGGCGGATCCGGGTACGCGTGAATCCCTTAAAGTGCCATTACAGGATGAAATTGATCATGTGGCTTTTGGCCTGGGTCGATTACAGGAGGAACTGGCAAAATTGCCGCCAGCTGAAAGTTACGCTTATTTGAAAACCATAGAATCCAGACTGGATTTTCTTGATGATACCCTGCATGGTATGGGTATTGATGTGCCGGGTATGTTTAGGGCGGTAGGTGCGGATTATCAGAAGGTGGTAAGTACAGTAATGCTTCGAAGGCAGCAGATATTGGAGTCATTAGCACAGCCGTTAGCTGCTTAATGCGCAAAATAACATGAAGCAATAAAGACATCATAGTGATGGTTTTATTGCAGAGTGGAAAGATAAGCAGACAATGCGAGAATATCATCGTTCTTTAATGTCCCTGCGATGCCGTGCATCGCTGAGAGTGGTCTTGCGATTTTTCCAGTTTTATATTTATTGAGCGTGTTCTCAATATATTTTCCAGATTGTCCTGCAATTCGTGGCAATTTATCATCCCCGTAACCCGTTTTTCCGTGACAGGCGGTGCAGCGGGCAGTAAATAATATTTTGCCTTTTGTGGCCAGTTCCGGACGATAAGGGTTACCAGCCTTTAATTTTTGGGATGCATAAAAAAGGGCAATGTTTACCCTGTCGTCTGCTGTCAGGTTTTTTGCTAACTCACTCATTATGTTGTTTTTTCGTGTTTTATTAGCAAACAGTTCGAATTGGTGTAACAGATATTTAGGGTTTTGCTGAGCCAGGTTAGGAATGTAGTCACGTTTGCTGTTACCATCTTTGCCATGGCAGAACTGACAGATATAAGCTCTTTCGATGCCAGCTTCTATGGCTTTTTGTTGTATTTGTTCGTTCTTTATTTTGCTCTCCAAGAGGAGAAGTAGTGCGTCTGCATTGTCACTACCGGCTAATAGCGCAGTAGATGGCAGGTATAAAATAACAAAGATAACGGAAAATCGAAACATAGAGAGTCAGCTGGTTATTGAAAGTGGGCGGTATTCTAAATTAATGCAAAGTACCCCGGTGGCTAATGTGTAGTTAACTTGATAAGTATCAAGTTATTTTATTGTTACCTCGTTAACAGTTGCTGTGTCACGAAAAGCCAATATTTTTAGTCTATGAAACAAGCTGTCAACTGATGGGGTTTTTTCTGAACAAATAACGGCTATCAATATCTAATGTCCTATTATGGATGTTGGGTTCTTATGTATTGATAACACAGCGAAATCACCACAACATGCGTTTTATTATCACCTGAATATATTTTTTATATTTTACAGGGTAATGCTCCCGGCTTTTATTTTTTGTTCGATACACGCTTACGCAGAAGGATATGAACGTAAGGAGCACGAAATGATTAATATAACGACAGGCTATGTCGGCATTTTAGATGATGAGAGTAAGACGCAACGTTATGGACTTGAGTATCGCTTTAAATCCTTTTCTGGTCCTTATGGTTTTCGTTTAATACCGGCTATTGGTGCTGCGGTATCCAATAATGGTGCATATTTTATATATAGTGATTTAAGGCACGACTTTTATTTGACACCTCGCTTGATATTGATACCAAGTTTTGGTGTGGGTGTGTTTAAAGATAGCAGTAAAATTGATTTGGGTAACGATATTGAATTCAGGTCAGGACTTGAGATTGCTTACCAGTTTAAAAATAAAATACGTGCGGGTATTGCAATTTTTCATTTATCCAATGGGGGGCTTTCCAGTCAGAATCCTGGCACCGAAGCTTTGGTGTTTTCCGTGTGTATTCCTCTGGAGCATCTAGAATAAAGTGTGGCTTCTCAATAAATTTTTATAACCATGTGATTACTATTGATTTCTGGTGTTTTATTCAAATAAACTAGACAATAGTCGAGATGACGGTGGCGTTGAATTTTTACCCTGTCATGTAAAGCTATCGGGTTAATAAAATTAAATAAAAATTTATTTAAATAAAGGTGATGATAAATGGCTTATAAATGTGATGTATGTGGTATGGGTATTGGCACGATGACTTGTGCGCAATGCGGTAAAGAGTTGGTGCATGATGAGATTACAACGGATGATGGCACCATTGTTTATGTATCTAAATGTCCTGATGGGCACGGCATGGTGAAATCACCCATGTGTTGTGGTCAGGATATGAATTACCAGGCGTAACAATAATCGTATTTGTTCAAAAAGCAGCTGTACGGCTGCTTTTTTTGTTTCTACTGGACGTGTAATTTTTTATGAGCACATATCAGAATTTAGAAAAGACTCTTGGTTTTGAAAAAAAGTTACCTGTAACAAAGGATTGGTCAGCAGCACCTGATTTTTTAAAATATATTAGTGATTTTTGTTTAGTAAATAGACCCGAGGTAATTGTTGAATGCAGTAGTGGTACCAGCAGCATTGTGTTGTCCCGTTGTTGTCAGTTAAATCAGCATGGCCATGTTTATAGCATGGAGAATGGAGAAGAATTTGTTGCTAGCACACAGCAGCAGTTACATGATTTTTTGCTGACAGATCACGGTGATATTATTCATGCCCCACTATCTGAGATAAATTTAGAGGGTAAAGTTTTTCAATGGTACGATGTTAATAAGCTACCTGAAATTAAAATAGATTTGCTAGTTGTTGATGGGCCGCCAGGCTTTTTACAAAAACATTCTCGTTACCCGGCATTACCTCTGTTATATGATTTGTTATCAAAACACTGCGTTATATTTTTAGACGATGCGGCGAGGGAGGATGAGCAGGAGCTGGTAAAACGTTGGCTGAAAGATTACCCGGAGTTTCAGGCTGAGTATATTGAGAATGAACGGGGTTGTTTTGTTTTAAAAAGGTGATTGCTTAAAAATATATTTTTTAAGTAATCATCCTGAGC
>JAFLJY010000310.1 GCA_022712755.1 Gammaproteobacteria bacterium | reverse complement strand
GTGACTCACCATAATAATGGTGTGTTTACCTTTGAGTTTTTTAAGTTGTTTAATCAGACGTTGATCACTTTCATCATCCAGTGAAGCACCGGGTTCATCAAGCAGTAATATTTGTGCAGGGTTGACAAAGGCGCGAGCCATGGAAAGGGCGCGCAGAAAACCCGGTGGCAAATGCTCATTGGTATTGTCACCAATACGGGTATCAAAACCATCTGCTAGCGCGAGTATGTCATCCAGTATGCCAGCTTCATCAGTAGCACGATGCAAATCTTCATCGGTTGCCAGAATGTTATTTAAGCGCATGTTTTGTGCGATGGAGCCATAAAACATGTGCGTAACCTGTGGTACATATGAAATGGCGCGGCGTAAATCCATGGCATTAAGCTGGCGTATATCAAGCTCATCGATTGAAAATGAACCTGCCTGTGGTCGGTACATACCTGCGATTAGTTTAATCAAGGTGGATTTTCCTGCGCCAGTGCTGCCGCAGATGGCAACCATTTCACCCGGTTTAACATCAAAGCTTACCCCTAGCAGTGCCGGGTCTTCTTCCGGGCTGTAGCGGAAGCTAACACGGTCAACCTTTATGTTACCTTCTAGCTGTGACAGCAACAGGCTGGATTGACCTGAGTGTTGTTCAACCTTGAGGCGCATTAACTGATTAATCTGGCTGATAGATTTACTGAGTTGCTGAAATTTGAAAAAGGATAAAAAGGCCCCCTGTAAGGGTGATAGTACGCGCCAGACCAGTGCCATGGTTGCGATTAATGCACCGATGGTCATGCTGCCATTGATCACCATGAGCGTACCGAAACCAACAGTGGCTGCTCCGGCCAGGGTCATGAGTGATTGTGATACGGTATTTAATACGTTGCTGGCAACAAAGGTATCATAACTTGCCATCACAGAATCACCGGAGGTTTCGCGAAAGCGTTCCCACCAGACCGATTCACCACCAATTGATTTAATTTCTGTGCGGCCGTCCATGCTCTGTATTAACATGCGTTCTTTGTTTGTTTTAGCGACACCTGAACGCATGACCTGACTGCTGGTGTGTGGTAACCAGAACAAACCAAAAATAATATAAGCCAATATGACCGCAACAGGGATGATGGCTAGCCAGCCGGCAAGAATTGCTATGACGCTGACAAACAAAATAGCAAAAGGTATTTCCAGGGTCATGGCTGCATTTGGCCCAGTAAAAAAATCACGAACGGAATCAAACTGTTTTAAACGTGATAGTTGTGCAGCAACGGTAGAGCGCTCGGTGAATACCGGCGGTAGAAAAAGCAATTGCCTGAAGGTTTCAGTGCCGATTAAATAATCAATACGGCCGGCAATAGAAGCGAGTAATTGTGCCCGTAAGTAACGAAAAATCAAATCGGCAGCCAGCAACACAGCAACCGCACTGATAATGTAGGGCAAGGTTTCAATTGATTTTGCGCCAATGACTTTGTCATAAATCACCATGATAAATAAAGGTACGGTTAAAGCGACAAAGTTAATCACAAAAGTCATGGCTAACAGATGAATGATAAGGTGTTTGAAGCGCTGCAGTAAGCGATAAAACCAGGTGTCACCTGAATCGTCTACAGTTATACCGTGGCTTGGGTGAGTGTCAGTAAAAACGTAGGCTGTGCCTTTGTCAGTAGCCAGTTTGTTTTCGAGTTTTATCGGTTCATATTTATCGGTAACGGCATTGAAGCTACTGATGGTGTTGTTTTCCCTGTTCAGCAATACGCGCACCTCACCTGTTTCAGAAACAAACACACAGGGGTATAACTCCGCTTTAATTGATTTTATTTGTGTTAGTTTTGGGGCGCTGCTATAACCTAAGGTAACCAGTATGTTGCGAAGATCGACAAGTTCCAGGTGCTCAGAAAAATGCGGCAATGCTTCAAGTAATTCGCGTGCGTAGTTATGCCAGCCAAGTTCTTTTAGTAAAGGGATAATACATGCGGCATAGGGTGAGTTATCGTGAAAGTCATCAAGTCTGTCATCTCGAAGTGCTGATGCAAGACGTTCGGAAAAAGGCAGACCTGAGTTTTTATCAGCCACTGTTTCTGCTGTAGTAGGGGTTATCTGTGTAACGTTCATTGATTGACCTATAGGCTGACAGTGCGACGTGCTGAGTGAATGGTTTTTTCTTCTTCGCCACGGTTATTACTATTCTTCGCTTCTACAGTCCTTTCAATGAGCTTTTTATTGCATAGAATAAAATGACGGTCACACAGTTTCAAAAATGATGGACGGTGAGAAACAATGACCAGAGTTTTATCTTTTTTAAACTGTTCAATCACTTTAAATAATTTGGCATCATTCTTAATATCAAAATTTGCGTTGGCGTCATCAAACAGCATGATTTTTGGATGCCCAATCAGTGAGCGAACCATGATTATTTTCTGCCGTACACCTTCGGATAAAGTATCAACGGCAGCGCCGCCAACTTGCGTGTCCAGGCCAGAGGGCAGGCGTGTAATAATTTCATCCAGGCCGAGAATTTTAGAAATCTCTATTGCCTGCTCAATGGCCTGGCCTTCACGATAAAGGGTCATATTTTCAAGAATGGTGCCTTCAAATAATAATCCGTGTTGTGGCACGATACCGATTTGTTCGCGTAAATATTCAAAATCGTATTCATGAATATTTGTATCATCAAGGCATATTTCACCTTGATCAGGCTCTAAAAAACCAGACAAAAGCGCCACCATTGTTGATTTCCCTACACCGTTATTACCGGTTATTGATATGCTGTCACCGGCATTAATGATCAGTGAAATATTTTCCAGTAGGTAATTGTTCTGGGCGGGGTACTTGAAGGAAATGTTTTTTAATTCTATTTTTCCTTTAAAACCTTGCTTATGTTTTATGTCGCCACACTTTTCTTCTGGCATTGAATACAGGTTGTTTACCTTGTTACGTGCCAGACGAACTGCCTGAAACTGTGTCCAGATATTCATTGCATTGAGTCCGGGTTGGAGCACTCTGCTGGTAAGCATGGTGCCAGCGGCAAGTGCACCAATGGTCAGATTTCCGGAGATGACAAAAACACTGCCGATGCTGGCAAAACCAACCACAGCAAGTTGTGAAATGGTTGCACCTATTCCCTGTACTACACTGTTTATTTTTGAAAGTTCGCTAACACTTTGTGCAGACTGTTTCTGCAATCGTTCATAGCGGCGCAACATCAATGACTCCATTGCCATGGACTTTATCGTGTGTATACCAGTTAAGGTTTCAAAGATAAAGTTTTGTCGCCGCTCTTCCATGGTGGAGCGTGTTTCAAGTGCGTCATGCAGTTTATTGCCCACTCGTGATGACACGATAAAAAACAGAGCAAGTAAAACCAGAGGAATAAGAATAAGCGGGCCGGCAATTATCCAGATAAGGGCAAGAAATATTAATACAAAGGGTAAATCAATCGCCAGCAGAATCGACTGGCTGGAATAGAATTCTTGTATCTTTTCCAGGGCATGCATCTTGTCGAGGTAGTAACTGGTGGGTTTGCTACTGTAGGCGGTGGATTCGGCATCAAGAATATGGTTCATTGCGTGCAGGCTTTCACGGTGGTCAAAACGTGCACCTTCCCAGCTTAAAAGCATTGAGCGGAAGATCTTTAGAATGCTGTCAATAATAATAACCGCTACCAACCCTGCCATTAAAAGCGCAAAAGATTGCATTGCCTGATTGGGAATGATGCGGTCATAAACCTGCAAAATTACCAACGGTAAGCCCAGTGCAAGGATATTAATTATTAAAGAAGCAACCAGTACACATGGTTTGCGCCAGGTGTTTGGTGTTTTTAATTGACCTTTTTTAAGTTTTTTTCGCATTAAATTCCCGACATAATTTCAAACAGCTCCATCTGTTTTTTAAGGTGGTGTCATGCTCTATCGGCATCTAAAGTGATTTCTTAATGTGAATAGCTGAAATATCTGGATTAATTACAATACATTAAAGGTTGTTTGAACACTGCCGATAATAAGGTAAGCGAGACTATGCCTGCTGTTGAAGGGTTCAATTTGAGGATATAAATAATGGTTGATAAAGTGAAACCAGAAGCTACTGATTCTATTGCACAAAAGTCATCTGAAGAGCTGTTTTTACGTGGATCTGGGCAGGATGAAGCATTGCGTAAAAAAGGCGAAGAAGAGACGCTAAATTTGGACGATGCTCAGGAAGAATTATCACTACAAAATATTCAGCGTGGCAGTGAGCAAAGTGAGTATCCTAATACGGGTACTGAACAAACAGGTGCAGGTGCCAGCCATAATGACTTCTTTGAGATCAAATCAGAATCAGACGATTTACCTACCGAGTTTGATGGTGTTGTAGCCAATCAAAGTAAGAATGCTGGCAGCGCAGGTACTACCGGTTTTCAAAATACAGAGAGTAATGCAAGACAGGCAGCCACCTTTAATAATAGTGACCAGGACTCAAAACGTGTTTTATTTAACGGTGAAGCTGAAAGCGGGCAGCAGGAGCAGGTTCGGTCTTTATTTAATACAGGAGAAAGTGATTTACCCGTTGCCGAGAATAATGAGCCGTTTGTGGGTGAGCCTGGCATTGAAACAAACAGTATTGAAATTTTAGATGAGCCGGTTAATAGTGCGCCAGTAGCAGGTGCAAATGTTAGTGCTAATGTCGATGAAGGCGCAGTCACGATTTCCGGTCAGTTAAGCGCAACAGATTCAGATGTTGGTGCCACCGCCAGTTTTGTTGTTAGTGAAGGTGCTACTGTGCCAGCTGGTTTTGTGCTTAATGCTGATGGTTTATATAGTTTTGACCCTTCAGACAGTGCTTATGACAATTTAAATGTTGGTGATAGCATCGTACTAACCATCCCCGTTATCGTCACCGATGAACATGGTGCAACTGATACATCACAGATACAAATAACAGTACAAGGTACAAACGATGCCCCAGTAGCAGGTGCAAATATCACCACCTCTGTTGATGAAGGTTCAGTTGCGATTACGGGTCAATTAAGTTCAACTGATTTAGATGATGGCGCAACCGCCAGTTTTGTTGTTAGTGAAGGTACTACTGTACCAGCTGGTTTAGTCTTAAATACCGATGGCAGTTACAGTTTTGACCCTGCCGACAGTGCGTATGACAACTTAAATGTTGGTGACTCAACGATATTAACTATTCCCGTTATCGTCACTGATGATAATGGTGCAATCGATACTTCACAGATACAAATAACAGTACAAGGTACAAACGATGTGCCTGTGGCAGGAGCTAATGTCACCGCCTCAGTTGACGAAGGTTCAGCCGCAATTACAAGTCAATTAACTTCGACCGATTTAGATGATAGTGCTACGGCTAGCTTTGCTGTTACTGAAGGTGCAACTGCGCCCGATGGTTTTGTATTAAATGCCGATGGCTCTTACAGTTTTGACCCTTCAGACAGTGCTTATGACAACTTAAGTGTTGGTGATAGCACCGTACTAACCATTCCCGTTACCGTCACTGATGAACACGGTGCGACTGATACATCACAGATACAAATAACAGTACAAGGTACAAATGATGTGCCTGTGGCAGGAGCTAATGTAATCGCTTCAGTTGACGAAGGTTCAGTTGCGATTACGGGTCAATTAAGTTCAACTGATTTAGATGATGGTGCAACCGCCAGCTTTTCTGTTTCTGAAGGTGCTACTGTGCCAGCTGGTTTTATGCTTAATGCTGATGGTTCATATAGTTTTGACCCTTCAGACAGCGCTTATGACAATTTAAATATTGGCGACTCAACGGTATTAATCATTCCTGTTACTATCACAGATGAACATGGGGCAACCGATAGTTCACAGATTCAGATAACGATGACAGGTACAAACGATGCACCGGTTGCAGGGGCAAACATCACTGCCAATGTTGACGAAGGTTCAGCAACTATTACAGGTCAGTTGACTTCAACCGACCTAGATGATGGTGCAACTGCATCGTTTGCTATTTCAGAAGGCAGTGCTACACCTGCTGGTTTTGTATTAAATACCGATGGTAGTTATAGTTTTGCTCCAGCCGATAGTGCTTATGACAATTTGAATGTTGGTGACACTACGGTTCTGACCATCCCCGTTACCGTCACTGATGATGACGGTACAACCGATACATCCCAAATACAGATTACGGTTACTGGTACAAATGATGCGCCAGTAGCGGGTGCAAATGTTACAACTAATGCAGACGAAGGTTCTGCTTCAATCAGTGGTCAGCTAACTTCAACTGATTTAGATGATAATGCAACGGTCACCTTCACTATAACCGAGGGCACGGCCGCGCCTGCTGGTTTTGTGTTAAATGAAAATGGTGGTTACAGCTTTGCCCGAACGGACAGTGCTTATGACCATCTTAATGTGGGTGATAGTACAGTATTAACCATCCCTGTTACTGTTACTGATGATAATGGAGTAACAGCTACTTCACAGATACAGATTACGGTTCAGGGTACGAATGACGCGCCCGTTGCGGGTGCAGAGGTCACTACCAGTGTGGCTGAAGGCGCGAACACCATAACAGGTCAATTAACATCTACCGATTTAGATGATGGAGCAACTGCTGCATTTACCGTAAGTGAAGACACCGCCGCGCCAGATGGTTTTGTACTTAACACAGATGGTAGTTATTCTTTCGATCCAACCGACAGTGCTTATGAACACCTTAATGTTGGCGACTCAACAGTATTAACGATTCCTGTCACCGTTACTGATGATAATGGTGCAACGGATACGTCGCAAATACAAATTACAGTTACTGGCACAAATGATGCGCCAGTAGCGGGTGCAAATGTTACAACTAATGTAGATGAAGGAACTGCTTCAATCAGTGGTCAGCTAACTTCAACTGATTTAGATGATAATGCAACAGCCGCATTTACCATAACCCAAGGCACAGCCGCGCCTGCTGGTTTTGTATTAAATGAAAATGGTAGTTACAGCTTCGACCCAATCGACAGTGCTTATGACCACCTTAATGTTGGTGATGAAACGATATTAACGATACCTGTCACCGTGACTGATGACCAGGGCGCGACTGATACAGCCCAAATACAGATCACGGTTACCGGCACAAACGATGCGCCCGTTGCAGGCGCGGATGTAACTACCAGTGTAGCTGAAGGCGCAAACACAATATCAGGACAATTAACCGCAACCGATTTAGATGATGACGCAACGGCTAGTTTTTCTGTTAGTGCTGGAGCAACAATGCCAGATGGTTTTGTGTTAAATGCAGATGGTAGTTACAGTTTTGATCCAACAGTCAGTGCATACGATCACCTTAATGTTGGTGACTCAACGGTACTAACAATACCCGTAACGGTTACCGATGATAATGGTGCGGCTGAGACTTCACAAATTCAGATTACAGTAATAGGCACAAATGATGAACCTGTAATCAGCAGTACAAGCACAATTCAGCAAGTCGAAGAAAATCTTGAAGGTTTTTCTGGTTATGGTGATACCTGGTCGGGTGAAGTTTATTCGGTAATAACGCAGGATGAGATGTTGCAACACCTGAATATTGCTGATGCTGACAGTAGTAACTTTACAGTAACACTGGCAAGTACAGATGATGGTTCAAACTGGCATGGAGGTCTGGCAGCAACAGACAGCACATTTAGTCATCCTACTTCAAATGTTCATGATGAAACAGTTGTGCAGATAACGCAGGAATTTCTTGATAACTATCCACAAATAAATGCTGAGGTTGGTGATTTTTATTTTGATAATGTTGAATTTGATCAATTAAATGCAGGGGATATTGCCAATATAAGTTTTTCTGTTCAGGTATCGGATGGTGATGCGCTAAGCGAACCGAAAATAATGAACATTGAAGTTATTGGCACTAATGATGCACCCGTAATTAGTGCTGAAGTATTATCAGTAGAGGAAGGTGCCTCACTGGTTAGTGGGCAGCTTGCTTCTACAGACGTTGATGCGGGCTCAAGCGCAATATATTCCATTGCAGAAGGTAACAGTTCCCCTGATGGGTTTTCGCTTAATACGGATGGTTCATATTCATTTGATCCTGCTGACACAGCGTATGAGCATCTAGCAGTCGGGGAGTCACAGGTGCTGACCATCCCTGTTACGGTCACTGATGAACATGGTGTAACAGATGCTTCTCAAATACAAATTACAGTTAGTGGAACTAACGATGCACCCGTTATCACAGTAACAGATACCACAGTAAGCGAAGATGTTTCTCAGGTTATTGCCAATGCCAATGATATTGACGGGACTATCGATGTTTCACAAATTACAGCAGAACATGGCACGCTCGCCATGGATGCAGATGGCAACATCCTCTACACCCCTGATGTTGACTATAACGGCGCGGATACAGTCAACATCACTGTGACCGATAATGATGGTGCTGTCGCCATTCAAACGATCAACCTTGTTATAGATCCAATAAATGATAATCCTGTCGCGGTTGATGATGGTGTAGTAGCTGAAGTAAATCATTTATTAGTTCTTGATGGAGCAGATGATTATATAGCAGGAAGCTCACCTGTAATTACTGATAATAGTGAGCCTTATACTGTGCAGGTGACCGTAACACCTGGCGAAAATGACTATGGTTATATTATTAGTAATGGAGGCCAAACAGGTGGTGCAACCGGTTTCTTTATTACACAAGGGGTGCACCCTCATAATAATGAAAACTTTCAATTTGGTTTAACAAATGAATCGCAAAGTTTTCATTTTGTAGGTGGAGATATTGCACAAGGAGAGGAAACGACATTAACCATTGTTTATGATGCTGACTCCATGTCTATATATCAAGATGGACAATTAATAGGCGTAGATGATACGGCGGGATCTGGCAGAAATGCACCGATGCAAAATGTTACATTAGGTGGGCCTTCCAATATACCCAATGCTTATGAATATGGAGGGACGATAGATGATGTACAAATTTATAATCAAGCATTAAGTTCTGATGACATTGCATCTATCCAGGATGGAAATACATTAGCTGATTCTGATTTGGCATTACATTATGACTTTGAGGGAAATGCACCATTTACAGATAAATCAGGAAATGGCAATGATGCTACCGCATACGGTAATGCCCATGTGGTAGAAAGCGGTGCAAGAGAAGCCGCTATCGAAACAAACGAAGATACAAGTATCAATATAAATGTAAATGACTTATTAGCTAATGATACCGATGTCGATGGTAACACCTTAACTATCACAGATGTAAGTACAACAGTTGATACTCATGGTACGGTCACTCTTGATGATAATGGAAATATAGTATTTACCCCAGAAGAAAATTACTTTGGGGAAGCTTCATTTGAATACACTGTTTCAGATGGCAATGGTGGCACAGATACCGCAATGGTTACCGTTAACGTCGAAAGCGTTAATGATGCCCCTGTTATCACAGTAACGGATACCGCCGTAACAGAAGATGACAGTGCAACCATAATAGCCAACGCATCAGACATAGACGGCACAATATCTCTGAGCGATAGCAGTGCACAGCATGGAACCATATCTATGGATAGTGATGGCAGCATCACCTACATCCCGGATGCAGACTATAACGGTACAGATGCAGTAACTATCTCCATTGCAGATAATGGAGGAGCAGTTACAACTCAAACTATAAATTTAGTTGTCGATCCTACACAAGATAACCCAGTAGCGATGGATGATGGTCTTTCCTCAACAATTACAACAGATATACAAATAGAAAATGCTTCATTTGAAAGTAGTGAATTTGCAAATGGCGGTTGGGACAGAACAGTAGATGGTTGGGAACAATCAGGTGTCTCTGGAGAGTTTAATCCAACTTCAAGTCATATGAGTGGTGAAGCAATAGATGGTGATAATATTGGATGGATAAACAGCGGTAGTATTTCACAAACATTAGATGAAGTATTAAGTGAAAATAGCACCTATACATTAGCGTTAGATTTGGGTGATAGAGCTGATGTTAATGCAGGCGATTACAGAGTCACTATTTATGCTGGCGATCAAGAAATCGGTGTTATTACACAAGATGATTTTCCTTTGCATAATGATAGCTTTACTGCTGTTACTTTAGAAGTAAATTCTGCGAACCTGCCGGATAATTTTACAGGATTTGGTGAGCAACTAAGAATTGAAATAAGTAAAGATAGTGGTGTGCAGTTAAATGTTGACAATGTACACATGACAAAAACAGTAGTCAATGACATATCTACAGCTGAAGACACATCAATAACGATAGATGTATTAGCAAACGATACCGATGTAGATGGAGATAGCTTAACAGTCGAAGCAGTAACCGCTACGGATGATACACATGGAACAGTTTCATTAGATTCTGATGGGAATGTGGTCTTCACCCCAGAAGAAAATTACTTTGGTGAGGCATCATTTGAATACACCATCAGTGATGGTCAGGGCGGTACAGATACAGCAACGGTTACCGTTAACGTCGAAAGCGTTAATGATGCCCCTGTTATCACAGTAACGGATACCGCCGTAACAGAAGATGTTTCTCAGGTCATCGCCAATGCCAATGATATTGACGGCAGTATTAATGAATCATTACTCAGTGCAGACAATGGCACCTTAACACTTGCCAATAATGGTGATATTACATATACCCCGAATGCAAATTTTAACGGAACAGATACCGTTAGCATAAGTGTGACCGATACTAATGGCGCAACGACTACGCAAACCATAAACATAGATGTAAATAGTAGTAATGATGCGATTTCCGAGGTGATTGATACTGATGTTTCGACTAATAGTATTGCAGAGAATGTCGCTGTTGGCAGTTACACTGGAATAACGCTGGAGGCTATTGATGTAGATGGTGATGCAATTAGTTATGTGATTGATGGTAATGCTCCTTTCACTGTTGGTGTTGATGGTCGTATCGTTACCAATGCAGAGGTTGATTTTGAAGCCACCGCATCATATACATTCAATGTAACTGCCACATCTGCCGATGGCTCAACAAGCACAAATCCTTTCACCGTTAATCTGACTGATATAAATGAAATCAATGAAATACGTGGCACTTCACGTAGTGAAACACTTGATGGCACAGATGGTGTAGATCATATCTGGGGTGAAGGTGGACATGACACTATCAATGCTGGTGCAGGTGACGACATTATCGAAGGCGGCACAGGCAACGATACCCTGCACGGTGGTGCGGGTAACGATAGTTTCATTCAAAATGCCGGAGACGGTTACGATACTTTCCAGGGAGGGGCAGGTGTTGATACCGTCAGCCGGGGCAGTGGTGATGGCAATATTGGAATTAAAGGG
>JAFLJY010000274.1 GCA_022712755.1 Gammaproteobacteria bacterium | reverse complement strand
AAGTAATGCCTGCAGTAACAACTATTATCAACACAGCAGCAAAAGCTGCTGGTTGCTTCCAGTTAACGTTGAAAAATGACTGATCTGAATGCTCGGTAGCTTTTGCCAGCGCCGCTTTTCGACTAGCCGATAAGCTTTGCTTAATATCTTCGTCAAGCCCCGTTATGCTTACATCAAGCTGTTGTACAACCTTGTTGGTGATGAAATCATTAGAGTGATATTTATTCATAATAAATGTCCTCAAGCTTTTGCTTTAACTGTTGAACCGCACGTGAATAATGGGTTTTTACACTGCCTTCACTAATACTCATTGCGCTGGCAGTATCACGTACGCTTAAGCCCTGCCATTGTCTTAGTAAAAATGCCTGTTGCTGCCGTACGGGTAATTGTTCAATAGCAAGCATGGTTTTATTGTTTATCTCAGTGCTTTCCATGGTTTTATCAGGCGTAATATTATTGTTTGGCTGATAATGCGCAATACTTTCAGTATTGCCAGGTGTTTCAAGCTGGTCATCAAAAAAACCAAACAAGCTGAACAATTTATTTTTTACTGTTTGTTTTCGATGCCAGTCAATTATTTTATTTTGCAATATTCGATGAAATAAAGCCGGCCAATCCTGTTGGTTTTTACTGGCATATTTTTGAGCGAGTATCATCATCGTATCCTGAACAATATCCGATGCATGCTCGGTATCTCTTGTTGCCAGCCGCGCCATTCTGAACGCTTTTTTTTCTATGCCTGAAAGAAAATGGTTCAGTTCATGGTTCATGTTAATAAAGTGTTCATTAGCGCATAATCCTGACACATCTGCGGCATCTTTTTTTCAAAACTTTTTACATGTAAATACAGGAGCTGAATAAATCAGCTCCTGTAATGCAGTCTATTTATCTTAAAACAACACGTAAGCCGCGAACAGTCATGGTAACGTTATCATCATTAAAGTGGCCTTTAACTTTAATGGTTTTAACATTAGCAGAATTATTCAAATGCCGGGCCAGTGCTTCACTAAACCGTTTAAAGTCCAGGAACACCTGAGCCGATTGCTGTCCAATAATAACAAACGCACCTTTACCTGAGACATTCGGTATGAATACCGGACTCTGCATAAAACCATTCAGGTCTGTCAGCACACCAAGACGTATTACATGATGGAAGCGTCCAGTACCCGTTAAGTTCAGCGTGATGCCAGTGTCACTAATCTCACTGATGGCTGTGTTTGAAGCAGGTTCCCAATTGAGCATCATTAATGCTTTTGCATTTGCCACTAACACCAGTGAATGAGCATCAAAATCTTCTGGTGCCAGGCCAAAATCACGCACAAAACCCCTTACCTTAATCGGTTCATTTACAACAAGGTTCGATAAATCGAGGGTCCCAGTATTGATTTCATAAAAATCGGCATCTGCATCAGTACTCGCATCAACGCCAGTACCACTAAAATCAAACAGGTCAACTGCACGGCGACCGATATTTTTCACATCAACAGCAAGTGGTGAATCAGTTTGCACGATGGAACCATTAACCGTTGTCAGTAACATACGCGCCTTGCCATTGGTTGCATCCATAATGACATCACTAGCAACATCCGCACTGACAGCATCATCGCTTATTTCGCCAAATACAGTAAGACGTTGACCCACTGAAATTTCACTGATGTCATGGTTAGCGGTGGAAAGCTGTTTTTTTACCAGCGTGGTTGCAGCAAGCTCAATACTTATGGTGTCGTTGAAAACCACACTGCCATTGGCGCGCAATAGTGTAACGCCTTTTAACAGCACGGTATCGCCACTGCGGGCAATAACGTGGCCGCTGGCAACATCAAACTCACCATTTGGCACGCTACTGCCTGCATAAACCTGTGTAGCAACAAAAGCACGGCGATCATTTATGCGTTTTAATTCACCCAATACGATTACTGCGGTAAATTTTTCCTGTGCTGCTAATTCTTCCAGACCGACAATACCTGTAAAACTGACGCCATTTATTTCATATACCGTGTCTGTTTCCACGTGCACATTTAAGCTACCAAAACGGCGCTTATCCTCAGCTAATGCATGCCTGAATGGACGCAATACCAGTTTAAACGTTTCATTAGCCACATCCACTGAAACCAACGGTCCACGCAAACGATGGGGTTTTGGATTTTCCAGTTCAACATCGGCAACCAGGAAAGGAGCAACCGTTAGCACTGGTTCTGCCCCTGAAAAATCAACACGATTTGAGGCTTTCAGATCAAAGTCCAGGGTTATGTGTGCGGGAATCCCAGGCGCTATGATCAGCTTATCCCGGTCTTCCAGTTGTACCGATACTGCCAGGGTATCAATGGCATTACCATCAATATCGAGGATGGTTGTTACCGGAATGATATTGCCATCAGCATCTTCGACCTGAATATCAGCATTGGAATAGTCCAGCACCATGCTGGCTTTTGTATAAACACCGTTGGGAACGGTTGCTGCTGTTAAAAATTCTGTTAATTCTGTATATTGTGCAAAATCAACACGTGTGTTCAGAGGCAAGGTTTCCACCACCACGCCGTTACTTTTAGTTAGGGTAAGTGATAACACATCAACGGTATAGGTTGCGTGATCCCCTTCGGCATCGGTTAAACCAATAATAACTTCACCGCTTCCATCGTCATCAGCTGAAGTTGAATTACTGCAACCGCCAGTTATACTAAATATAAATGTCAGGAATACAAACAGTAGCATTATTTGCCACCATGATTGATTACGAACATGGGTATATCGTTGTCTTAAAGTGGGCATTTTACATTCTCCTATGTTTATGTAGCCAGAACAGTTGTCCTGTAGTGTTATAAACGCCTGAGCCTGAGTTTGGTTGACAGCTTTTAGAAAAAATTTATGTTATGAGTTAACAAACCTATGTTGCAGCAAAGATTCATAAATAGATGCACAGTCAGCGCACTGGTCATGTTTTTAAGCCTGTTCTGTGGTTTAGCGCATGCCGAGTCGGTGAATTATGTTTCGCTCAGTACCGGACTGGACAATGACAATGGCAATTTGTTTGATGCTTACATCGACATTGCACTCACTGATGAATTACGCACCACCCTGGGCTTAGGTGAAAATACAACTGAAAGCACTGACGGCAGTTTCACCACAAAACAACAGCAAATTTCTATCGCGGGTTATCACAGCCAATCGGAGCTATCGGCACTTACCTGGTCGCTGAGCTATCGCACATGGGGGAAAAAAGGCACAATCGAAACACAGGACAGCAGTATTAGTACCGGCTATTTTTTTAGCAACAACTGGCAGCTGTCACTTGACTATGAAACAGGAAAACTTGAGCTGTTTATCAAACCAGAATTCGCCAGCAGGGCAACATCAATCAGTAGTGACCGTAATGCCTGGCGATTAACCACCGGCTTTACTCATAATACTGGATCATTCTGGCTTAGTTTTTTGCAACGCAAATATGAAGAAAACCTGCCAGCAATTAATCAACGACTCACATTACAACGTGCCATTAAAAACATTGCATTAAATCAGGCATATGCGCTATCAAAAGAAGAGCTGACACTGGGTTATGAATGGCTATTTGAAACGCTGGACCTGGGTATTGAATACAACCGGCTTGTTTCTGTGGTTGATAATCATCGTAATTATTACGCCAGCATTTATACCCGCTTTTATGTCGGTCAGAACCTGACTGTCAATCTGCGTATTGAACAGGAGATAAATGACCGTTTTACTGTGTACACGGCGGGTATTGGTTATGCCTGGTAATAACTATAAGGAGGGGTTTAGATCTCACATATCTCTATCTCATTGAAATAAAACCCCCAAAATCAAATTCATCGGGATTACAATAGTATTGTTAAGCTCACTTTAACCTGTCCAATCTTTGGAGGAGGTAACGCCATGTCTACAACGATGCTTGATGTAACCTTACACATTGATGAAAATACAACTCATGATGAGAGGGAACAGCTGCGTGATGTCTTTTTACACAAAAATGGTGTGATGACAGCTGATTATAGGGATGACAAGCCCCATCTTATGATTGTTGGTTTCGACCCGGAAGATGTCACGTCTATAGAGCTACTTGAGACGGCCAAAAATCGCGGGTATCATGCTGAATTAATAGGGCTGTAAGCTATTCTTGATACGTAAACAGGATGAGTTTTGGGGAGAACAACTCTCCAGAACTCTGCTTTGACAAAGAAAACTGACCGAAAAATCACTTTATTTACTAGCTTCCCACGCAGCAGAGACATTACTCTTTATCAAATACTGACTTAACCAACGGAATAGTTAGCCGCCGTTGCATTGCCATTGATGCCTTATCCAGCGTCTCCAGACGCTCAAACAAACCAAACATGTCTCGCGGATAGCGTCGCATTAAATAATCCGCTACATTTTCTGGCAATTCCAGACCGCTCTGTCTGGCACGAAAACGTAATGCCTGATATTTTTCTTTATCCGTAAGATTCTGCAACTGGAACACTGGCCCCCAGGATAATCGTGAGTGCAAATCGGGTAAGTTGACAAAAGCTTTATCCGGCGGATATGTACAAGCCATAATTAAACGGTTATTATTTTCACGGACACGATTAATCAGGTCAAATAATGCAGTTTCCCAGGCGGCACTGAGTAACCATGTTTCAATTTCGTCCAGACAAATTAGCTGTAACTGTTCCAGACCGTCAAATATATCCACCGATTGGTCTGCGATTTCAGCCTGCGTTAAATAACACACCGTTTGCTGATTTTTTGCTGCCAGATTACAACTCGCCTGTAACAGGTGGCTTTTACCTAAACCTGACTCTCCCCAGAAGTACAGCTGATTCTCGCCTTTCCCTAATGCTGTTTGCTTAGCCAGACCAGCCGCCACAGCGTTGTCACCCGCAACAAAACTGTCGAAAGTAAATAATTCACCAGGCTCGAGGGCTAGCGGCAATTGTGGTGGAAGTCGTGGATGAATCAAGGTGGACATTTAATAGTGCTGTTGATGATTACTGCTGATGAAGCCGGTAATGATAAATCGCTACCGGATTTAACAGGTCGCTCTGCCGGCCTGTATTGAGCCTTGTTACCTGATTCTGAGAATCAGGTAATGATTTATCCTCAGGTACTAGCTGCACCGCTACCTCCTGTGGCTCCACCTGTCGGAGCTCTGCATCATTTTTTATTAAACTTAAGAAGTCATCTTTACTGCTTCGAAGGGTAACCTCAAAAACCACACTCTGGCCATCTATTCGTAATGGTTTTGCTGATTCAACCGCATTTAAACCAGTCAAATAACGTTCAATATGGCTGTATTTTTTAATTGAACTCACCCCCTGGATGTTAAGCTGAACAGTCACCCATTGCTGCTTACTGGCTGAACCATGAATGGCAAAAACAAGCCCCAAAGCATCAGCGGCCTGATCAACAGCCTTATTAATCAGCAACGTATAATCTTCATCGACCAGACTCCAGTGACTATTGCTCTGCTGTAGCATTAAACTCCAACTACTTTGCCATAATTCACCATTCCAGATCAGGCTACCGGTTACAACCGGTCCTCTGGAATAACGTTTAGAAGCTAAAGTAACCGGATCATTAAAGCCACCGCGAATATCAACAATGCTTAGAATTTTTTTGTCTTTATTATCATATAAAGGCCAATTCATGGGGATGCCACGACGTACAAATGCTTCATCTACTGCTGTTTTTAATAGTGACAGATCGTTTTGTTTCAGCACATACTCATTTTCGCCGTCTCTAACCACTAACCAGACAACCACCTCAGGCCGATGATCACCCCAAACAGGAAAACCATTCTGCTGTAAATATTTTTCCACTAAGCTGCGATTATATTGAATTTTTAAACGGTGGGTTAACAACTCATCACCATGCAGGTCAACTGTTGGAGTTTCTACAGGGGTGTAACTATACTGTTTAACATAGTTTGCGGCCGTAGGACGCTTTAGCTTATCCATGATATTGCCGTCGCCTGAGATGCGAACAAAGACCTCATCCAGCCCCTGCTTAAAAGCGGCACTGCGCACGCTGGCTGATTCATCAACAACCAGAATTTCCACATCATAAAGCCCTGTAGCGGTACCGGCTATTACCTGCTTAAAAACGAATAATGAAACAAAAAACAAAGCAACGAAAATGAGCGTTTTCGTTTTTAAATTTAATAGTTGAAACATGTGCCATGTGTGGATTAGGGAAAAGATTATACAAAATATAACCAGAGAGCGTGTACAATAACACATCTTTTTATCACGCGGCCAAACTGGTCTGAATCGCCCCTAAATTCAATGTCATCCAAGCAACCAAAATCCCTAAATTACCGTGATGCCGGCGTTAATATTGATGCCGGCAATGCCTTTGTCGAAAAAATAAAAACCAGTGTTGCCAGCACTCACCGCCCGGGGGTTTTGGGCAGCCTTGGTGGATTTGGTGGCTTATTTGAATTACCTGAAAATTATAAGCAACCAGTACTGGTGTCCGGCACTGACGGCGTTGGCACCAAGCTCAAGCTGGCGATTGATTTAAACAAACACGACACCATCGGCATTGATCTGGTCGCGATGTGCGTTAACGATATTCTTGTGCTGGGCGCTGAGCCGCTGTATTTTCTGGATTATTACGCCACTGGCGAATTAAATGCCGATATTGCAGCCAGTGTTGTTGAAGGTATTGCCGAAGGCTGTCGTCAATCCAATGCCGCTTTAATTGGTGGCGAAACAGCAGAAATGCCGGGCATGTATAATAAAGGTGATTATGACCTTGCCGGTTTCTGCGTAGGCGTGGTAGAAAAACAAAAAATTATAGATGGCACGAAAGTAAAAGCGGGCGATGCCATGATCGCCATTGGTTCAAGTGGTCCGCATTCCAATGGTTATTCACTGGTACGCAAAATTATTGGAATAAGCGGTGCTGACATCAATGCCAGCTTTGATGACCAGATCACCAGCAAGGACGGCAGTCATCACAATCTCCAAAAACACACCCTGGGTGATGCCCTGCTCGCACCCACCCGAATTTATGTCAAAGCCATCCATGCTTTATTGCCCCAATTCGATATTCACGCCATGGCACATATCACCGGCGGCGGTTTACTGGAGAACATTCCACGGGTTTTACCTGAAAATACACAGGCAGTTATAAACGCCCAGTCGTGGCAATTACCTACAATTTTTCAGTGGTTACAGAAAAACGGCAATGTAGAAGACAGCGAAATGCACCGCACCTTTAACTGTGGTGTGGGCATGGTATTAATTGTAAGCGCAAATGATGTCGATGCTATCGTATCAACACTTAATCAGAATGGTGAAAACGCATGGCAACTGGGCAGCGTCGAAGTCGGCGATAAAGATCAGGTTGTTTTTAAATAACCGTTTTTAATATCGATCTTTAATATCAGCAGTGGAAAAGAAAAAATTATCACTCGCAATCCTTATCTCCGGCGGC
>JAFLJY010000067.1 GCA_022712755.1 Gammaproteobacteria bacterium | reverse complement strand
CTTGGCGAAATGCTGCCCAAACAGCTCAAAGAAACCACCATGGACCCCAAAAACCGCACAGTCCTGCGCGTTGAAATCGCTGTCCATGATGAAGAGGGCACCAAAAACGCGGTAACACGGTTAATGGGCACCAAACCGGAAGCGCGGTTTAATTTCATCACCGAGCGGGCTGAATTTGTCGTCGATGAGGATCTGGATATTTAGCTGGCTCGTTCGGCCACAAATTTTGTCAAAAAATCCATATCCAGTTCCGGCATCGAACCCATCCAGATGGTGTGCTCGGTGTGGTCTTTCATCACATCGCCGGTTTCGGCGTGAATGAGAATGGTTAAACCCTGTCGGTTCACTGTCAGCCAGTTGATAACCGGACCGAGCAGGTCAACCGGCATGACCAGCAGGCAACTGCCGACCGGGTGAGGGCCAACCGGTTTGTCGTGAAAACTGCCAGGTTTGAGATTAAAATTGTCAGCAAGCCCTGATACCACCGTTTTGGCGGCTGGTTTGGACTGCGACGTGAAATACACATGGACATGGTAACCATCGGGTTTCGTCATTGGGGTCTCCGAATTTTACAGGGTAGGCAAAGGGTGGGCAAAGGGCGGGCAAGATGTCACCTGCACCGCAGCATTGGTATATGCATATATATAGTACTATCACACTGGAGAATAAAGACATGGCTGCCATACCCCCGATTTGCGATTTTGGCTGGAAACCCCCGGCTTTTGCCCTGCCGTCCACCGACGGGCAGATTGTAACATTTGATGACATCAGGGGTGAGAACGGCACCATGGTGGCCTTTATCTGCAACCACTGCCCTTACGTGCTCTCGATCATTGATCGCCTGGTTGACACCGCCAACGACATGAATGAACTGGGCATCGGATTTGTCGCTATCTGCGCCAACGACGCCGATGCGTATCCCGATGATTCATTTCCCAACATGATCAAATTCGCCAAAGAAAACAATTTCACCTTTCCTTATTTGCATGATAAAAACCAGCAAGTCGCCAAAGCCTGGGATGCCATCTGCACTCCGGATTTTTTCGGCTTCAACGCTGATAGTGAACTGCAATATCGCGGCCGCCTTGATGCTTCGCGCAAGGAAGCAGCCCCTGACGCCCGCCGGGATATGTTCGAAGCAATGAGTGAAGTTACCCGCACCGGCAAGGGCCCACAAGAACAAATTTCTTCAATGGGTTGTTCGATTAAGTGGAAAGTAGCGTAACGGGAGTAAAAACTTCTCCTGCCGCCCTTTTTTTCATTCCCTCGTCTCGTGCTCGTCAGGCTTCCAGCCTGGCGGCTTGAACAGGTAGCCCAGCTTGTCGCGCGAGGACTTTGCACGCGAGGCATCCTTGATTGTTTGCACCAGTTCGAAAAAATTGATCTTGATAGGGTTGGCCGAATTGGGCGGATCGGTAATGCCAAATTCGACCGGCTCAATTTCGCGCTCATAGGTGCCAAACAGTCGGTCCCAGATGATCAGGATGCCGCCATAGTTCTTGTCGATATACTGCGGGTTTTTGCCATGATGGACCCGGTGCACAGAAGGTGTATTGAAAATTTTGTCCAACCAGCCGAGTTTGCCAACTTTCTGGGTGTGTATCCAGTTCTGGTAAACAATAACAATAATCACAGCCACTGTGGTTTGTACCAGGTCAAAACCGATCAACACCATCGGAATAAAGAACATCCACTCAATCAGACCTTCGATCCATGCTAACCGCATTGCGGTGGTGAAGTTGAATTCCGGTGAAGAGTGGTGGACCGAGTGGAAAGTCCATAAAATACGCACTTCATGTTCAATCCGGTGCATCCAGTAATAGGTAAAATCTGCAACCACCACCGCCAATATCATACTCCACCAGGTGATGGGTATTTGAAACGGTTGTAGCAGTTCAAACCCATAAAGGGCGATTACAAACAGCGAGCCATACAGGGTCAGTTCCAGGACCTGATTAACGAAAAAAATAGCGACATTTGCCGCCGTTTCGCTATAGCCAAGCCTTTTTTTTCGGGCAAAATCCCAAATTGTTTCCACCAGTACCAGAGTAACAAAAACCAGCGAGGCTATGGCGACTATTTCAAGCACGCCTTGAAACTGCAGAAAGCGACTTTCAATATTTTCCATCATTTTGCTCCCAGATAGCTTTCGATCAACAGCTTCATTTCCTGGATCGCCGCGCGGGAGGGTTTTTTGCCAGACAGACAGCAACGCGTTGCAAGGCCCTCGGTAATATCGATAACCAGTTCGGCCGCCTGATCAGCGTTGATTTCTCGGTTGATTTCACCTTTTTGCTGGCCATTGTGCAAAAAGTCTGACAGCGCTTGGCACAGTTTTTTATGATTGCCCTGAAACGCTTTGGCAACTTCATCATTGCGGGCTGCTTCTGCGGCTATTTCGATTATCAAAACTCCGACACCTGGCGCTGTAACCTCTTTCAGGTATTCATCCACAAAGGCCATAATCGCGGGCAGGGGCGGCATATCAGTGGTTTGAAAAAATTCAGTCGCTTCGACAACACCAGCTGTTTCGCCATCAGATATGGCCAGAACCAGATCAGTTTTGCGATCAAAATGATTATAAATATTGCCCAGGCTGACACCAGCTGCTTTGGCGATATCGCGCATGCTGGTGGCGTGGAACCCTTTGCGAATAAAACATTGGGTTGCTGCAGATACGATTTTATTTTTGTTGTCAGGTGACACGGAAAACTCTCAAAATATGAACGAACGTACGTTCAATATCTAGGTCGCGTTGGGCCTGATGTCAAGAGGCTATCAATTGCTCAAGACTAAAAGGGCCGTGGGACCGGCTAATTTTCAGACCGGGTCGTTGAACATCTTAGTGCAATCTTTTTGCCAGTACTGCTTTGGCCATCTCAGCCATCGAAGGAAAAACAAAATCCACATCCGGTCGCTGCTCGACCTTTGCTGTTGCGCCCCAGTTTTCACTGTTTCGCAAACCCTGGCGATCAATCCAGGCTTTTGCCAATCCGACCCGGCTGGCTGGAACATGGTCATGAAACAGGCTTTGGGCGGTGTGCAGAATGTCACCTGGCTCGACATCAAAATCGGCATTCAGCCGCTCCAGCATGAAGTCAAAATTTCGATCTGCCGGTTTGTATGAACCAACATCTTCAGCGGTATAAATGGCATCAAATTCGACCCCAAGCCATCGGGCTGAAGCTGCAAAACCCCCGCGATTTACGTTGGACAGGATCACCAGCCGGAAGTATTTTTTCAAAACCCGTAACGCATCGGCCGTGTCAGGAAAGGCTGGCCAGTGGGGAATGGAAGCACCAAATGCTCGGTCCAGCGCATCGTCGCTTTTCAAATGAAACCGTTTGGCGAACTGATTGTGAACCAGCGCCAGCAATTGCGGGTAAATCATGTCAGGGGTCTGGGCCTGCTGGGCGCTTTCCAGTTTTGCGTGGGCTTCGAGAGCTATCTGGCGGGTAATGTCATTACGACCGTTAATGGCGATCACCATCTGATAAGCATCCCAGATACCGCTTTCCCAGTCTATTAAGGTGCCGTAACAATCAAAGGTGAGGGTTGAAAAGTCCGTGATGGTTTTTCCCATGATTAAGTAATTTTCCCCGCCGCGTGCCTGAGTTATCAAGCGGTTTTCCCGCGTCGGTTTCTGATATAGCTGATTGAAACAAGTTTTTCACATAATTGTTGTCTGTAACGAATTTATCGGCATTATAGCGGCATGAGCAGCGTTGACTAATTCGTTGCCACAAAAACAACCTTTAGGGAGGAAAACATGTTTAAACTTCTTGCTGGCGTTGCAGCCAGTGCTGTATTGGCCTTGTCGCTCACAATCTCAACGACTGCGGTACACGCACAAGAAGAGTGTAATCGTGGCACATTGGACAAAGCCTATTGTGATCGTGACTTCAATCAGACCGCTGATCTGCCACTTGATGAATCAAAATGGATTGATCCCAAAACCATTATTTTCACATACACACCAGTAGAAGACCCCGCAGTTTACGCCAGCATCTGGGATGGCTTTGTCAGTCACATGGCAAAAGTCACCGGCAGAAAAGTTGTTTTCTTCCCGGTGCAAAGTAATGCTGCCCAGCTTGAAGCCATGCGCTCTGGCCGTTTGCATGTGGCAGGCTTTAATACCGGGTCAAACCCGATTGCAGTAAGCTGTGCCGGTTTTGTACCTTTTGCCATGATGGCCAAAAATGATGGTTCCTTTGGTTATGAGATGGAAATCATTGTGCCGCAGGACTCGGCCATTCAAAAGCCTGCTGACTTGAAAGGCAAAACCCTTGCCTTTACTTCACCGACGTCAAATTCTGGCTTTAAGGCGCCGTCCGCGATCCTCAAGGGTGAGTTTGGTTTGGAAAAAGACAAAGATTTCAAAACCACCTTTTCCGGTAAACATGACAACTCAATCCTTGGTGTTTACAATGGTGACTATGAGGCAGCTGCCATCGCCAACTCTGTTTGGGATCGGATGCAACGTCGAGGTGTTATCAAGGAGGGAAAAATTCGCTCCATCTATAAATCACAAACCTTTCCGACAACCGGATACGGTGTTGCTCACAATTTGAACCCGATCCTGACAGCGAAAATCCAACAGGCTTTCCTGACCTATGAATGGGACGAGAAATTCAAAAAAGAGTTCAAAAAAGCAGACCGCTTTATTTCCATTACCCACAAATTCGACTGGGCAGTTATTCGCCAGATCGATAAGGCAAATAATGTAAGCTACGATTGTAAATAATCGCAGTCTGACAAATTTAATATAGTCGGGCCTGGCACTTCAGTCAGGCCCGCTGTTATGTTGTTTTTTTGAATTTGGAAAAGGGGCAGGGCTGCAATGCTGCGTCTGGAGAATGTACTCAAGCGTTACAAAACCGGTGACGTTGCACTTAAGAATGTCAGTTTGGAAATCCCTGATGGTCAGGTAATTGCCTTGATCGGCCCCTCTGGTGCCGGTAAATCGACATTGATCCGCTGTGTAAATCGGCTGGTCGAACCCACCGAGGGAAAAATCTACCTTGGCGATACTGAACTGACCACCTTGCCGCCGCGCGAGTTGCGCAAAGCTCGCCGCCGGATGGGGATGATTTTTCAGGAATACGCCCTTGTCGAGCGATTGACGGTGATGGAAAATGTCTTATCCGGACGCCTCGGGTATGTGGGCTTCTGGCAAAGTTTTTTCCGTAAATTTCCGAAAAAAGATGTCCAGGAGGCTTACCGTTTGCTTGATCGTGTGGGCCTGATGCATATGGCCGACAAGCGGGCTGATGAACTTTCTGGCGGTCAGCGCCAGCGCGTTGGCATTTGTCGGGCTTTGATACAGGATCCCGACCTGCTGCTGGTCGATGAACCAACCGCCAGTCTTGATCCCAAAACCTCGCGCCAGATCATGCGTCTGATCAACGAGCTGTGCGACGAACGCGGCCTGGCAGCGATCATAAACATTCACGATGTGCTGCTGGCCCAGATGTATTCCCAGCGCGTTGTTGGTCTCAAGGAAGGTGAAATCGTTTATGACGGACCGCCCGATGGTCTGAAACCGGACGTTCTGACCGAAATTTATGGAGAGGAAGACTGGGAGGCAACCATCGAAGATGTGGACGAGGACGAGGAAGAGGCAAGTAGTAAATGAGCCAGCCCCAGACCTCTTACCCTGACTATTGGAAAAAGCCGCCCTTTATCAAACGCCCGTGGTTGCGCTGGGGGCTGATTATCGGCACGGTGGTTTATGTCATTGTTGCCCTTGGCACCATGGACGTCAACTGGGTTCGTGTCTGGGAAGGCTTGCCGCGCGGCCGAAAATTGCTGGCGTCATTCTTTCCTCCCAATTTCGCCGACTCGCGCGGTGTGATCATTGATGGCATTCTTGAAAGTATCTGGATGGCAATCATAGCCACAATAGGCGGTATTATCCTGTCAGTGCCGGTTGGTCTTGGGGCTGCAAGAAATCTTTCACCACGCTGGGTATATCTGTTTTGCCGGTTCATTGTTTCTGCTTCGCGGACCTTTCCCGAAATCATTATAGCTATTTTTGCAGTCAAATTTTTTGGTTTTGGCCCTTTTGCCGGCTTTGTTGCCCTGTCTATCGGCACCGTCGGGTTTTTTGCCAAATTGCTGGCCGAGGATATTGAGGCGATGAACAAAACCCAGGCCGAATCGGTGCGCTCTACTGGCAGCAATTGGTTCCAGTGGGTAAATTACGCCATTCAGCCCCAGGTTATGCCGCGCATGATCGGGCTTTCTCTCTACCGGCTTGATATCAATTTTCGCGAAAGCGCCGTTGTTGGCATCGTTGGTGCAGGGGGCATTGGTGCCCATCTGCTTACCTCGATCAGCCGCTATGAATACGATACCACCGCATCAATTCTGTTGGTTATTATCGTCATTGTTATTTCGCTGGAATACATCTCCGGCTACCTTAGAAAGTGGGTTCAGTAATGCCAAAAATAGATACAGCTGATGGCCCTGTCTGGCAGCGTCGACGAACCTCCAAACAACGGCTTATCTGGTTTGGCTGGTTAATTGCTGTTGCCATTGCAGCCTATGCCTGGCATTTGATCTCCGAAAAAACCATCTGGTTTTTCGTCTGGGACGCTCCTCAGCAGATGGTCGATATTTCCAGGCGCATGGTGCCACCGGCATGGTCCTATATGGATGTTTTGTGGAAACCGATCTGGGATACCCTCAACATCGCTACCATCGGCTCAATGATTTCCATGGCCATCGCCATTCCCGTTGCCTTTGCAGCAGCTCACAACACCACCCCGCACAAATTGGTGCGTGCATTTGCCCTTCTTATCATCGTTGCCACCCGCTCGATTAACTCGCTGGTTTGGGCGTTGTTGCTGGTTGTAATTGTTGGGCCAGGCGTACTGGCAGGAACCCTTGCCATCGGTATTCGTTCCATCGGCGGTTGCGCCAAACTGCTCTATGAAAGCATCGAAGAAATCAATCAAACCCAGGTTGAAGCCATTGAAGCAACCGGTGCATCACCTGCCCAGAAAATGATCTATGGCGTGCTGCCGCAGGTTTTGCCAACCTTTGCCGGTGTTGGCGTTTTCCGCTGGGATGTAAATGTGCGCGGCTCCACCATTCTCGGTATCGTTGGTGCTGGCGGTATCGGCGTACAGCTCAACGGCTCAATCAACACCCTTGCCTGGACGCAGGTCTCAATGATCCTGCTGGTTATCCTGGTTGCTGTGATCCTGTCGGAGTGGATTTCAGCCAAAGTCCGCCACGCAATTATTTGATAAATGCGGGTGGCGGTTAAAACGCCTTGGCCAGCAGGAAGGTCAATTCCTTGAAAGCTTTGTCACGGAAAGGAACGAGCCGTTGGTAGTCCCTGCTGCCAAGAACCTCCTTGATCGCATCAGCGGATGGAAATTCCATGAGAAAAACCGTGGCCGGTCCGCTCTCTCCAAGAAGAACTTCAGTGACCCGTGCTCGCTTGATCGGCACACCACCGCCTGCGGCCAGTAATTTCGAGGCCGTTTCTACATAAGTATTAAAGGCATCACTTTGTTCTGGGTCGGGAGTGCCCAGGGATACAAAGGTAACTTTGCTCATGTGGATTCTCTCAGTTTTGCACAGGCATCCATAGCTTTTGTTAAAGCAGACAAAGCGTCAGGTAATTTTTTGATCGCGATATAACCAAAACCAAGCCGGAATATGCGGTTACTCTCGCCAAACCAGCCTCCTGGCGCCAGTTGCAGGTCGAACGATGGCAAGACCTTCCAGAACTGCTCAACGCTTGCATCGTCAAAAACGTCCTTTGACAGCTTCATGCAGCAAAGAGCGCCGCCATCAGGCTGAAAAAGAGCGAGACGATGGGCCTCACGTTGATGCCATTGAGTTAACACTGCAAGGGCACTTTTTAAATTTTCGCGCTGCGGGGCAAGTGCTGCATGACGATTAGCCAACAGCAGGCCGGCAAGGTTTTCAGTCAGCGGTGAACCAGAGATAACGATATTCATTTTTGCAACCATTAAGCGGGCCCGCAAGTCAGCGTCCTGGGTCGTCATCCAGCCAACCCGCAATCCTGGTACGCCATAAGCTTTTGAAATCGAGCTGCCGGTAATGATGCGGTGATGGTGTCCTGCAAAACTTTCAGGAGCTTGTTTGTCGCCAAATGTAGCATCACGATACGTCTCATCGAGAAAAAGATAAGCCTGTGGCGCAACCTTGTTCATCACGTCAAGTATCTGATCCACTGTTTGCCGGTCAATTATCACACCGCTTGGGTTTTGAGGTGTGGCCAGACTGATCATGCGGGTTTGTTTTGTCAGCGCTTTCTCAAGCACCCCGACATCTACCTGGTAGCCATCTTCGAATGTTAGTGGAATTTCGCGGACATGCACATCGCAACCCAGCAGGGCATCACGCGATGGTGGAAAGCAGGGGGTAAAAAGCACCACTTCATCGCCCGGTCGGCACAGTTCAACCGCCAACAGATAGATGGCCAATGCGGTGCCTTGGGTGGCAATAACCTGCTCTGCCGGAACGCCACACAAGCTGGCAACTTCCTCACATAACAAATTGGTGCCCCGGTGTGATCCGTAACCCAACTCAAGGTCGGAAACATTTTCAAGGCCAACAAGGTCAAGCAATTCGCCAAACCGCATATCCTGTGAAGTACTTTCGGCTAAATTAAATTTTCGGTTTACTTCAAGTAGTGAGCTTATCTCGTTTTGTCGAAAGCGGCCCCGCCAGGTGTCTGTCATGTTCGTTTACTTCCTTGGTTAAGTCTGCAGCATTCTACCGACGAAACAGGGAATATTCTATCGCAAAACAGGTTGTTTTATTTAAATTATCGGGTATTTTACCCACATGGACCCATTTGACAGGAATATTTTGAAATGTCTTGCTCAAGACGGAAAAATGACCCAGTCCGACTTGGCTGAGACGGTTGGCTTGTCTTTGTCAGCATGCCAACGGCGCGTCAAGGCGCTGGAGAGCAAGGGACAGATCACCGGTTACCGGGCAGAAATAGCGCCGGAGCTTCTCGGTGAAGCTTTTGTCGTATTTGTCGGCATAAACCTTGAACGTCACCGTCGTAATGATATTCAAGCGTTTCAGAAAGCCGTTATTGCCCATTCTGAGGTAAAAGAGGTTTATCATATCGCTGGCGCATTTGATTATTTCCTCAAAGTCGCGGTCACAGATATCCAGGCATATGAGAATTTCCATGCAGATAAACTGTCAGCGGTGGACGGCATTTCCCAGATTACGTCTTTTGTCGCAATGTCGACATTCAAGACCTGACACGGCTTTGGCTCAAAGGCAGTGTAATTTTAAAAGCTGCACCACTTTTCACGTTTAAAACCTCAACCGACCCACCATGGGCTTCGACAATAGACTTCACAATGCCAAGCCCAAGGCCCGTGCCTCCCTCGGTGCGGCGGGTGGTGAAAAACGGTGTAAAGATTTTTTTCCGGTTTGCGGCAGAAATACCTTCACCATTGTCGTTGACAAAAAAGTCGACGTTGTCCTGGTTTTCTTTGGCCGTGATGGTAATCTTGCTGGCCTTGTGGTGAAGGGAATTGTCGATAAGATTGCCAAACACCGTCGCAAAATTTTCACCTGACAAGTTAACCACTCCGGCGATTGGGGAGATTGCCACAGCGCTGTTTTTTGTCTGCAACGCTGTCAGTCCATCGGTAATATCGGTCACTGCCCCATCGGGCGTAATGCTGTCAGCTCGGGCCAGATCCAGCAACCTCGTGACCAGTTGCCGCAAACGGTTTGCATCGTCCTGAATGTTGGAAATAAACCGCTCCCGCTCTTTACCGGACATGGTGTCATAATGCTCACCAAGCAATTCCGCCGCTCCTTGTATCGAGGTCAGTGGCGTTTTGAATTCATGGCTGACATGGGAGGCAAAGTCGCGGATATATTCGCTGCGGTCATGCAGGGTCAAA
>JAFLJY010000066.1 GCA_022712755.1 Gammaproteobacteria bacterium | reverse complement strand
TCAGTGCGGGCCGCGTTACACTCTGATTAAAAGCCTGCCTTATGAGCGAGCCAATACCACCATGGCCGGTTTTGAATTATGTCCGACCTGTTTAGCTGAATATGAAGATCCGTTTAATCGGCGTTTTCATGCTGAGCCTGTTGCCTGTCCAGTGTGTGGTCCTTCGCTTGTTTTTTATATGGATGAGACCGTAATCAAGGACAATAAAGTGGCGCTGAAAAAGACGGTAAACCTGTTGCGTGCTGGTAAAATCGTTGCGGTAAAAGGCATCGGTGGTTATCATCTGATGTGTGATGCAACAAATACAGTAGCGGTATCCCGCCTACGAAAAAATAAACCTCGACCCGATAAACCGCTGGCAATTATGTTCCCGGCACCGCTTGATAATCCATTTGAGCTCGCAGAAAAATCACTAACATTAAGTGAAAACGATAAAACATTTTTATTGCAAGCTGCCAGGCCTATTTTACTGGTGGCTAAAAATAAAGACTCTGCTCTATCCGATCAGATTGCACCGGGATTAGATGAAGTGGGCATGATGCTGCCATACAGTCCGCTGCATCATCTATTATTAAATGATTTTTCCAGACCGCTGGTGGTTACCTCGGCAAACATAAGTGGCGAGCCGGTGTTAATAAAAAATAGTGATGTTGAAAAACGACTGGCTCATGTGGCTGATGCCTGTTTGCATCATAACCGAGCGATTGAGCGACCGGCTGATGATCCAGTGTATCGAACCATTGCCGGTAAACCACGACCCATGCGTACCGGTCGTGGTTGTGCGCCAATAGAATTGAGCTTACCGTTTGAATTGCCACATGCTGTTCTTGCCGTCGGTGCGCAGATGAAAAACACCATCACCCTGGCATGGAAAAACCGCGCCATTATTTCACCGCATATAGGCGAAATGGATACCGCTCGCAGTCTCGACGTATTTGAAAATACCATTAATGATTTGCAAAAACTTTATGGTATTGAAGCGAAACGTTTAATTTGCGATGCTCATCCCGGTTACACAGCCACGCGTTGGGCAAACAAACAGAATCTTCCTGTGCAAACGGTATTTCACCACCATGCACATGCCTCAGCTGCTTATTACGAATGCCAACAAGTTATAAAGGCAGATGAAACGGTTATCGCCTTTACCTGGGATGGTGTTGGTTATGGCGAAGATGGCACGCTGTGGGGTGGCGAAACCTTTCTCGGTAAACCGGGTGAATGGTTACGTGTGGCTAGTATGCGAAGTTTTAATTTACCCGGTGGTGATAAAGCTGGACGACAACCCTGGCGAAGTGCTGCTGCATTATGCTGGGAAGTTGAGCAGAACTATGACGCTATTCCAGAAAAAAATCCTTTATTGTATTCAATGTTATGGCAGGCATGGCAGCGAAAAATGAATGCACCGCAAACCACTTCGGTCGGTCGTCTGTTCGATGCCGCCGCTGCCTTAACCGGTGTCTGTACGGTGGCCAGTTTTGAAGGCCAGGGACCGATGCTACTCGAAGCTTTATGTGAAAAAAACAGTGACTATATAGAACTGGATTTAGCAATGACTGATAATATATTGATAACAGACTGGAAGCCATTGATTCCTGTTATGTTAGATTCTGCTTTAAGTGTTAACCAACGTGCTTCTTTGTTTCATCATTCGCTTGCACATACGTTGTTGCAGCAGGCGAAAAACATCCGTGACAAACATGGAGTCAATACGGTGAGTTTTTCTGGCGGCGTATTTCAAAACCGGGTATTAACAGAACGGGCCATGATTTTATTGGCGGATGAAGGTTTTGATGTTTGTCTGCCTGAGTTGATACCGGTCAATGATGCAGGCATTAGTTTCGGGCAGGTTATTGAATATGGATTTAAAAGTTAAAAGTTAAAAGTTAAAAGTTAAAAAAATTTTAATCCGAAAATAACGCAAAAGACGCAAAAAAAATATTTCAAATTAAGTTTTTAAATATTTGCATGGACGCACTAATATCGCGGGCGCATGGAGCGCAGGTGTGATGATTTACGGTAACACTATGCAACCTACGGACTAATTAACAGGAACAACTAATGCAAGACACCCACATCTCACTGGCACACGGCAATGGCGGTCGCTATATGCGCGAACTCATTGAAGAGATTTTTGCGCGTTATCTGGCTAATTCGGAATTAGACGTGCAAGCCGATGCTGTGCCGATAACACTTGATGGTGATGTTTTGTTTACTACCGATGGTTTTACCGTGCAGCCACTGGAATTCCCCGGCGGCAACATTGGCTCACTTGCAGTGCATGGCACCACTAATGATCTTGCGGTGGCCGGTGCCATACCAAAATATTTAAGCCTGAATGCTTTTATCGAAGAAGGACTGGAAATTGCCACGCTGGAACGGATTATAAAAACGCTGGCAGAAACAGCTGCAGAAATTGGCGTTAAAGTGGTCTGTGGCGACACCAAAGTTTTGCGTCGTGGTGAAGGCGGGGGGCTATATCTTGCCACTACCGGTGTTGGCATTCGTGTTGGTCATGTGATGTCGATGAAAAATATTCAACACGGTGATGCCATTATTGTCAGTGGTCCGGTAGGTGATCACGGCATTGCGGTAATGCTGGCGCGAGAAGAATTTGGTTTACGCGGTGATATTCAATCGGATGCGGCCAGCGTATTAAATCTAACAACCGTTGCCATGAAACATAACGGCTTGCGATTTATGCGTGACCCAACGCGGGGTGGTATTGCCACGGTTTGTTCGGAATTATTTCGTGCAACTTCTATGGGAGTCAGGCTGTTAGAAAGCAAACTGCCAGTGCGTGACCCTGTACAATCAGTTTGTGACATGCTGGGTTACGACCCCATGTATCTTGCCTGCGAAGGGCGCGTGGTTGCAGTGGTGGAAGCAACGCAAGCGCAAGCACTACTGACAACCTGGCAAGCACTTAAAGAAGGCAAAGATGCGGCAATAATAGGCTATATTGATTCAGGTATACAATATGTATTAATGGAAACGGCTATTGGTGGTGAGCGAATACTTGAAGAGCTGGAAGATGATCCGTTGCCACGTATTTGCTAACAGGCTGTCTGAGTACGGAAAAGCGCTCTACTGATGGTCGTTCTTACGCATCCTTGTACCAGTGCTCCACCCTACCAACTAGCCTCCTGTTTGTGCGCACAAACAGCCGAATCTGTTTTAGATTTACGGTAACTATTCAGCATGTTTTTGTTGCCAGGATGCAGGTTATTGATTTCTCCGTCCTTTCCTCAAAAATAGTTACGATTTACTTTTTAATACGCGTTATGCAATTTAGAGAGCGCAAGTTATGATAACTACAACATTTTCCACCATTAGTTTTCGCGTAGTTTTGTTCGCCATGTTGTGGTGGGTGATTACGGAAGCGGCAATAGATTCATGGTATATAGGTGTTCCTGTGGTAGCCTTTGCTGCATGGGTTAGTCTGGTATTATTGCCTGGTTTTTCTTTGTCCTTACCTGGAATATTACGTTTTATACCTTTTTTTCTCTGGCACTCGCTACGTGGTGGTGTGGATGTCGCATGGCGTGCCTTGCACCCACAACTACCTATTTCACCGGGCATGGTTGATTATCGCTGGCGATTGCCACCCGGATTAGCACGGGTGTTTATGGCGAATACTGTCAGTCTGCTGCCGGGTACCTTGAGTGCCGAGCTGGATGAGAGTTGTCTTCATATTCATGTTCTCGATAAGACCGGTGATTTTTCCAGCGAACTGGCGATAATTGAGGAACGTGTGGCAGATCTGTTTGCGCTGGACTTGTCTATAATTTAGGTAGCTTCTCAATAAGTCTGGGCAGGTTATTTAGAATAAACGTGATATAAAGCGTTTCAAAAAAATCATAGAGGAATAAATGTTCATGGAGATGCTGTACATTGGAATGGCATTGTTTCTGCTGCTGACATTAGTGGCTGGATTATGGCGTATATTACGCGGTCCAACTGCAGCGGATCGTATGCTGGCTGCTCAGTTATTTGGTACCACCGCAGTGGCTTGTTTGCTGCTGTTAGCGCAGGCTCTGGAACAACCGCCGCTGCGTGATGTGGCATTGGTATTTGCACTGTTGGCAGTGGTAGCCGCTGTCGCTTTCGTGCGACGTGCCTGGGTGGCTGACAGGGAAACTGAGGAATAGAACTATGTCGGTGTCTGACATTATCACCACTATTTTGTTGATAGCGGGTGCCGCTTTTTTTCTGGTGGGCACGGTTGGTCTATTACGCTTTCCCGATGTTTATACCCGTTTACATGCATTAACCAAGGCCGATAATGTTGGTTTGGGTCTGATGGTCGCTGGGCTGGCGCTACAGGCTGAGTCCTGGGCAGTGGTCGGCAAATTACTGTTAATCTGGTGCCTGGTGCTGCTTGCGGGGGCCAGTGTCGCCCATCTGGTCACAGTGGTGGCGCGGCAAAGAGGGATTAAACTGTGGAAGCGTTAACGCAATTACAGCTGGCATTTGATGCGGTACTGGGGCTTGCTCTGCTATGGCTGGCCTGGCAGACACTGGCAAGCCCGGAACTATTCCGCGCAATTGTGTTATTTATTGCATTCGGCCTGTTAATGGCGCTGGCCTGGGTACGCCTTGAGGCACCGGATGTCGCACTGGCTGAAGCGGCTATCGGTGCAGGCCTAACTGGCGCTTTATTGTTAACCGCACTAAGCCGGCTTGAGCCAAAGAATAAATCAAAAATTCCTCATTCAAAAAAACCAGAGTCTGAAGTCGATGAATAATACTGGTGAAAACACCATACCATTATCTTTACGATTACTGCTGATGGTTTTGTTAACCGTCATGGCTGTGGGTCTGGCTTATGCAGTGTTGTCTCTTCCCGCTCAGGCGCCCGGTTTAAGTGTTTATGCGGTAGAAAACATTAACATTAGTGGTGTCAGTAATCCGGTTACAGCGGTGTTGTTGAATTATCGTGCTTATGACACCTTTCTGGAACTGGGTGTGCTGTTGCTGGCTCTGCTAGGTGTTTGGTCACTGGGCTGTGCAGGCTGTCAGCATCAGTCATCGCCAGGGCCTGTGCTGGATAGTTTGTCGCGTTTGCTGGTGCCTATACTGATTATGGTATCGGGTTATCTACTATGGGCGGGTGCGCATGCCCCCGGCGGGGCTTTTCAGGCAGGTTCAGTACTGGGGGCGGCAGGTGTGCTGTTATTACTGGCAGGCTGGCGCATTCATGCCGGTTTAGCGGGGTTGCCACTGCGCATTGCCCTGGTGTTGGGTGTTGCGGTATTTGCGCTAGTGGGTGCGGTGTTAATATTACCAGGTGGACAGTTACTAGCGTTTCCCCCGGCATACGCTGGCGGTTTGATACTACTCTTTGAAACAGTGGCGACTTTGTCTATCGCTATTTCTCTGACGGCATTGTTTTTGGGTGCTGACCCAGATGAGGAAGACGCTTCATGAGTTATATTTTCCTTTATGCGCTGGTAGGAATGGGCTTGTTTACCCTTGGCTTGTATGCCTTGATTATTCATGCCCATTTGCTCCGCAAGATCCTCGCTATCAACATTATGGGCAGTGGTGTGTTTTTAGTGCTGGTTGCACTGGCAGCTCGTACTGAGGGTGCAGCGCCCGATCCGGTGCCGCACGCTATGGTTATTACCGGTATTGTGGTGGCGGTATCAGCCACCGCACTGGCTCTGGCGCTGATGCTACGCGTGCGCTCTGAAACAGGTCGAGCTGAGCTTGACGAAGAGCCGTTGAGTAAGTTTGATGATTGAAATGCACTGGGTAGTAATCGTTATTTTACTGCCATTGACTGGTGCGGTGGTCTGTTTTTTATGGCCCCGACAGACCGTTGTATCTGGTCTGATAACAGCCGTGGGTCTATTTGCAAGTGTGCTCGGTTTAACCTGGCAAGTACTGGAGCAGGGTGCGCTACGTTACGCAGTCGGCGGCTGGGGTGCGCCTCTGGGTATTGATCTTTACGTTGATGGCCTGAGTCTACTGATGCTGATAGTGACGGCTGTAGTGGGTCTGGCTATCAGTGTTTATTCCAGTGCTTATTTCAGGCTGGACAGGGCAAAACATTTCTGGCCGTTGTGGTTGTTCCTGTGGGCGGCATTAAATGCTCTGTTTCTGTCTGCCGACATCTTCAATATCTACGTCACTCTGGAGCTGATGGGGTTGGCAGCGGTGGCACTGGTGGCATTGTCAGGTGGTGCGAATGCTTTAACCGCAGCCATGCGTTATCTGCTGGTCAGTCTGTTAGGTTCATTATTCTATCTTATGGGTGTTGCCTTGCTCTATCACAGTTATGGCAGCGTTGATATTGCGATATTGTCACAGCGGGTGGAGTCATCTCCGGCGGTGTGGGTAGCCATTGGCTTGATGGTTGCCGGTCTGTTGCTCAAGACCGCGCTGTTTCCTTTGCATTTCTGGTTGCCGCCTGCACATTCCAGTGCCCCGGCACCCGTGAGTGCGCTGTTGTCAGCACTGGTGGTTAAAGCCTCGTTTTATATTCTGTTGCGTCTATGGCTGGAAGTTTTTCCGTTAACGAACACCGTACCAGGTCAATTCGCACTGGGTCAATTTGGTCTGGCTCAAATATTGGGTCTACTCGGTGCGGCCGCTGTACTCTGGGGCGGCATTCAGGCGCTGCGTCAAACTCGTCTCAAATTATTGGTCGCTTATTCGACTGTGCTGCAAATTGGTTATCTGTTTCTGGCGTTTCCGTTAGCGAGCATTATAGGCTGGAAGGCTGCACTTTATTTGCTGCTGGCGCATGCCGTTGCCAAGACAGCGATGTTCATGGCGGCAGGCAATATCTTGTTCTATGGTGGCCATGATCGTATCGCAGACCTGGATCGCGTGGCGCAGCGTTTGCCATTGACCCTCAGCGCATTTGGTCTGGCAGGCATCAGTCTTATGGGGCTACCACCGAGTGGCGGCTTCATCGCAAAATGGCTGTTACTGGAAGCTGCCATACGTTCCGGTCAATGGTGGTGGGGTTTGATGTTGATTGTCGGTGGTCTATTGACGGGGGCTTATGTGTTTAAGGTTATTGGTTATGCCTTTACCCGCTCTGATCTTCCCCATGAGCCGGGGTTTGTTCCTAAAAGGATGGAATGGGTTGCCCTGGTTATGGCATTGCTTGCCATAGTTTTAGGTTTGTTTGCGCCACTGCCGTTGGCATTGTTGGAGATTGGTTCTCCCTTTGGAGAAAGTTTGCGATGAACTGGGATACCTGGTTGCCATTACTGATTGTACTCAGTTCGCTGCTAGTGGCGCTGGTGATTTTTGTTTTACCAGAGGATAGGTCAAAAACCCGGACCACACTGAATCTGGGTGGCGCAGCACTCAAAATTGTGCTGGTTGGCATCATGGTATGGGGTGTGTTTAACGGGCATCACTATGAAACGCGTTTGCCGCTTTTGCCCGGACTGGATCTGGTGCTGCGAGCCGATGCTCTGTCGATGTTGTTCGTGGCACTTTCCGCTGGTCTGTGGATGCTGACCACGGTATATGCCGTTGGTTATCTGGAAGACTCACCGCATCGCAGCCGTTTTTTTGGCTTTTTCAGTCTTTGCGTGACCGCAACGGTGGGTGTGGCACTGGCTGGTAATCTAATTACATTTTTGCTGTTTTATGAACTGCTGACACTGGCAACCTACCCGTTAATTGTGCATCGGGGAACCGAGGCGGCACGCAAAGCCGGACGCACATATCTTATTTATACCCTCGCTGGTGGTGCTTTACTACTGCTTGCTACTATCTGGTTATACACCCTCACTGGTACACTGGAGTTTACTGCCCGAGGTTTTTTATCCACGCTGGACAGCTCACATCACCCGGTGCTGGTTATTATATTTGTGTTATTGATTACCGGGCTGGGCGTGAAGGCGGCAATCTTTCCACTGCATGGCTGGTTACCACAGGCCATGGTCGCACCAGCTCCGGTTAGCGCATTGTTGCATGCAGTGGCAGTGGTCAAAGCGGGTGCCTTTGGCATCATACGGGTGGTCTACGATGTGTTTGGTATCGAATTTAGTGCCAGTCTGGGTGTGACATTACCTCTGGCGATAGTGGCTGCAGTGACGATTATTTATGCTTCAATGCGGGCACTGTTTCAGGATGATTTAAAACGCCGACTGGCGTTTTCTACCGTTAGTCAGGTTTCTTATATTATTCTTGGCATCGCCATTGTTGGACCCATGGCGACCATCGGTGGCATGGTTCACCTGGTACATCAGGGGGTGATGAAAATCACCCTGTTTTTCTGTGCCGGCAATCTTGCCGAGACTTTAGGTATTCACAAAATCAGCGAAATGAACGGGGTCGGGCGGCGCATGCCCTGGACCATGGCAGCCTTTACCATCGGGGCTTTTGGCATGATTGGTGCGCCGCCATTGGCGGGTTTTATCAGTAAATGGTATCTGGGTCTGGGCGCACTGGAAGCCGGGCAGGATTGGGTGATTTTTGTGCTGGCGGGTAGCAGTCTGCTTAATGCGGGATATTTTCTGCCCATTTTATATGTGTCCTGGTTTAAGGAACCAGCGGGTAGCTGGCCAGCCGAACGGTGTTTTGGACGTTATGAAACCGCTTTGGCATTACTGGCACCGCCGGTAATAACCGCGATACTGGCATTAACACTGGGCCTGCTGGCTTCAGCGCCGTTCAGCCCACTGGAATGGGCGCGTTTTATCACCACGTTGGAATATGCACCGTGAATGATGTTCTTTTGCTCGATTTTCTTATGACCTTACTGTTGTTGTTTGTGCCGGGGTTGCCGTTATTGCTGGCATTTCCAGCACTACACTCGCGTCTGCCATGGTTTCGTTATCTTGCACTTTTGCCTGCGGTTATTGCTGTGGCGATACCGGAAGCGCATTCTGTTGAACTGCCCTGGCTGCTGTTTGGTAGTGAACTGGGCATTGAAAATAGCAGCCGATTATTGCTTGCGATGTCCGTATTTCTGTGGTTCTGGGTTATGGTTCTTTTGCCAGCAGCCAGAGACCGGTCTGAAGGCAGGCCAGAAGATAAGTACTCAACAGTCTTTTTTCTGCTGGCCATGACGGGCAACTTTGGTGCTATTCTGGCGATGGATCTGGTGGCTTTTTTTGTCTTTTCAACGCTGCTGGGTTACAGCTTTTATGGCTTACTGGTTTCAGGAAGAAAAAACAAGGCGCGGCGGGCCGGGCGTGTGTATCTGGTGTTGCTGATTCTGGCTGATCTGCTGTTATTTGAAGTGTTGTTAATCACCGTACTAACAACTGAAAATCTGGAGTTTGCCGCAGTACACCAGAGCATGGCGCAATCAGATTCTCTGACTTTGTATCTGGCACTGGTGGTGTTTGCTTTTGCTGCCAGGGCTGGTATCTGGCCGTTACACTTCTGGTTGCCGCTGGCGTACCGTTCGACCCGACCGGCGGTGGCTCTGCTACTGGGTATTCCTGTTGTTATCGGACTGCTTGGCATCGTTCGCTGGCTACCGCTTGGTGAAATCAGCTCACCTGAACTGGGCTTAATTATCTTTGGCTCAGGCCTGGTCGCTATGCTCTTTGCCATTTTTGCCGGGCTGAAAATGGCACAATTAAAAATGTTACCTGCTTATGCCGCTATTTTAGTGACAGGATTATTTTTCACTGCCGTAGGCGCAGGACTGGCTGATCCTGTTATATGGAGCCATTATGGGCGTTTTGCATATGTTTTTATTGCCTCTCTGGGTTCTGGTTTAGCGGTGCTGGTTTTCGCTATTAGTTGGCTGCAGGTCAGGCGTGATTATCCTGCCAGGTCTGCAGGCTATGCAGATGATTCAAACCAATGGGTTGAGCGCTGGTCTGGTTTGGTTGTGGTCTGGGCTGGCAACACAGGTTTCGATACTCTGCCCAGGTGGCGCGTCTGGTGGCTGGCTAAAATGCGCCATCTCTGGCTGCTGATTCGTATTTGGCAAAGACAAATGGGTGTTTATGAGCGTTCGCTGCAACGTTGGGGCCTGGCTATTACTCTATTTCTGTTACTTGCGATAACAATCACATTTGTTATGGCATCTGCCGGTTTATCATCCTCAATTTGATGACTACCTTCGTATCCCCGCTGGTTTTACTGCTGGTGCCGGGCTTGCCATTGTTGTTGGTGATAGCATTGATGTTTGGCTTGATGTTAAAGCCATTACGCCGAATCATGATTCTGCTTGCACCCTGGGCAGCGCTACCC
>JAFLJY010000065.1 GCA_022712755.1 Gammaproteobacteria bacterium | reverse complement strand
TATTGTCGCTGGCACATCATCCAGCCCTACCTTAGGTAGCATTTCAGGATCATCTTCCTGTGTTTGTCGCTCCGCCAATGCTTGCGCACGTTGTATTACCGCCTGTTTATCATCTTCACTTAAGGTTGATTTTATAGCTGCCAAATGGGCTTTTTCTGCCTGTTCTTTACGCTGGCTTAAATTTTCATCAGGGCGAAGAGTAAGACGTACCCGATGCTGATTGTCGAGCAACAAATCACGCACCAGATTTTTAATAAACTCAAGATCTTTAATATCCTCACGCAGCGATTCAATAACGGGGTCAAGATTAAGCAGTGATGCTGGATCGCTACGATGTATGGCAGCGGTTAATCCAGTTAAAATAAGTTGTAAACCAAACGGGTAACCATCACCGCCGACTTCGCGTTGACTTAATTCCAGCTGATGTAAAACGGCTTCCAATTTTTCATGCTCTATGCCGTTAGTCGCAACATCATTTAAAACATCTAAAACCAGTTTCTCGAATGCCTGTGCATTTTCAATTTGACTGCCTTCAATACCGCACAAAAAACACATTTCATAATTAGAATCTTCCAGACCGCATAAGGGTGACGGTGCAGCACCAAGCTCGGTTTTTTCTAAAGCCTGACGTAAGGGTGAAGAACTGTTATCCAGCAATACCTGTGATAACAAGTTGGCTTTCATCATATCATCCAGTGAGGTACACGGACCGAGTAACCAGCTCATCACATGATGAGTTTTATCTTCGCTAGTTTCATCGCCAACGACATCATAGGCATAGGCTTCTTCAACAACTAACGGTGCCAGATAACGCTTTTCAGGCTTTACTGATATGATCTCATCGAGCTTTTCAAAATGGGCTAAGGCCTGTTGCTCAAACTTTTGCTGGTGCTCGAACACCGGAATATCGCCAAAGGTCATAAATACCGCATTGCTCGGATGGTAATGGGTTTTGTGGAATTCTTTTAATTGATGATAAGTTAAATCAGGAATATCCTGTGGTTCACCACCACTATTATAATGATAGGTCGAAGTCGGATAGAGGTATTTACTGACCTGCTGCCACAACACACTCACCGGCGAACTCATTGCGCCTTTCATCTCGTTAAACACAACACCTTTGTATTCAAGCTCACTGTCTGCATTGCTGGCTTCTTTAAACTCTATGCGATGTCCTTCCTGTAAAAAATCCAGTTCGTCAAGGCGGGTGAAAAATACCGCATCAAGATAGACATCCAGCAAATTATTAAAGTCTTTTTTATTCTGACTGGCAAAGGGGTATGCAGTCCAGTCACTGCTGGTAAACGCGTTCATAAATGTATTTAATGAACGGCGTATCATCATAAAAAAAGGATCACGTACTGGATATTTTTTGCTGCCACATAAAGCGGTGTGTTCAAGAATGTGTGCGACTCCGGTTGAATCCATCGGCACAGTTCTAAAACCAACTAAAAATACGTTCTCAGTATTGGTTGCCTGCATGTGGTAATGCAATGCACCTGTTTTTATATGGCGAAATTCCTGTAAGGTTATGTTCAGAGAGTCAATTCGCTCGCTACGTAACCATTCAAATGCAGGATGGTGTTTGACAGTTTCAGCTTGCCTGGCTGAAATAGAGGCTGATGATGTTGAAGATGCTTCTGACGACATAAAGTGTTAACTCTTTTGTGATGTTGTTATGACTTTTTTGTAACTACTCAGCGTGTTGCAGACTGATCTTTATTTGTAGTCCGCGAAGCACGCAAAATACGCGAAAAAAACGAAAAAACATTATCTTTTGCTTTTTTTGCGTCTTTTGTGTTATTCGCGGAATAGTGGTACACGGAAGTACCGTTCACGAACCAAAGGACGGACTAAAAAATAACACGCTGAGTAATTACTAATTTTTTTTGTATTATTTTTGCTGCTGTTTATTTTCTGACCAATTTATAAACTGTCTCAATTAATGCAGTCAAACCACGATTTCTTAATCCGGTTTCTTCATTAATGACATCTTTGAAACACAGTTTTTCAATTGAAAAATCTGTTGCATACAATTCATGCACTTCCTCTTCTGTCACAGAAAATGGCGGTCCGTTCATTTCCGATGGGTCAAAGGTTAGCGTAACTAACAAGGTTCGCTGCCCTGACTTTTGTAATTCGGCCATTTTGTTAACATAGTTTTTTCTCATGCCGACAGGCAATGCCACCAGTGATGCGCGATCAAATATATCGGTGACATCATCCAGATCTTTTTTTTGTAAAGAAAAAAAGTCACCCTGAACTATTTCAATCATGGATGGTAGATCACTGCTCTGATACAGCCCATGGTGATCTTTTTTTGCATGCTTATAATTCAGTGCGTTGTCTTCAAAAAAATCTTTTACCGCGCGATCACTGCATTCAACCGCAAACACTTTGTAACCATTTTGCGATAACCAGAGCATGTCTTTACTTTTGCCACATAGCGGAACAAAAACTTTGAATTTTTCTCTTTGATCTGCAGGAGGTCCTTTTTCACCATAGAAATAAACAAGATACTGATTTATCCTGGTCTGATGAAAGCCTATTTTATTGCTATTCCAGCGTTCAACCCAGAAATCAATTTCCATAATACTTGTTATGTTTTGTTGAAGCGGTGATATACATTAAAAACATTAATTATCACTCGGTTTCCAGACACCAAAGGCATCTTCTGCTGGTTTCATATCCTGCTCAACCTGGTCAAGCACCTGACCCATAAAATGGCTTAAATCAGCTAATAGTGCTTTTTTATCCATACCAGGCTGATCCTGGTGTGCAAGTACGTATCCTGTCACTGCAGATAAATACTGCATAAAATATAATTCATTTTCTGCTGCCGGGTCATGTTTTGTTATAACCGCTTTAATGTCTGAGATCATGTCAGACGATAGTTGAATACCACCACTCATCGTTACTATTCCTATATTTGTGATTTAGTAACTATTCAGCATAATTCAAGGCAAGGACGCAGGTTATTGATTTTTCAGGCATCTGTAGCATGGATGCTACAGTAGAGTGCCGCTTTGGTAAACATGGGGATGTATTCACAGCGACCTGAAAAATCAATAACCTGCGTCCTGGTAACAAAAATATGTTGAATAGTTACGTGATTTATTTATTAATGGTGCTAGTCTAAGCTATTTCAAGCATGGCGAACAGGATGGTTATGTTTAAAATTTGCGTATATGTCCCTGAAAATTCTGTGGAAAAAGTAAAGCAAGCCTTATTTGAGGCGGGTGCCGGTAGAATCGGCAACTATGATAGCTGTTGCTGGCAAACAGCAGGTGTTGGACAGTTTCGACCTCTAGACAAGAGCAATCCAGCGATCGGCTCTATCAATAGACTGGAACAGGTTAATGAGATTAAAATTGAGCTTGTGTGTGCGGATGATCTGGTTGAGCACGCTATTACAGCGATGAGGCAAAGCCATCCTTATGAGGAGCCTGCATTTGATGTTTGGCGGTTGGAGGATTTTTAAGTTCGCAAATCGAATTGTCCGGCTCAGGGGGAGAGATCTTAAACAGCGGTAGCATAAGATGTCGCCGCTCAGACTTAACATGACAAAGCGTGTCAGATTTACTTATAGTGTTAATGGCTGTATTCGGTCATTAGCGGACGTTAAAAATTAAAAACATTAGTCCGCGAAGAACGCAAAAGACGCGAAAAAAGCAAAAACAATAATAGGTTTGTAGGCCGGGATAAGGCTTTGCTGTTCCCGGCGTTTTGACTGGCACTGCCTGCAACGTGCCTTATGCAGGCCTACTTGAAAAAAACAGAAAAATAAAATGTTTTGTTTTTGCTTTTTTCGCGTCTTTTGCGTTCTTCGCGGACCAATGTTTTAAAAGTTTTTGAATGTCTGTTAAGTGTCGATAACAGCCATTTCATATCTGACAGATGGTGTCAGATATGAAATGTGGATTTATACACTTAAGAAAACAATGGCGGTTCACCCGCTACTGTTTCATCTATCTTCGGAACGCCACCCGGATTCAATTCATCATCTCTGGTTAACACTTCAGGGTTCTGCACACCAAAATAGGAGTAAACAGTTGATGCAACTGACATAGGCTCTGCTTCGTAACTTCCCTGTGCGGGTTCTGTCACCTGGTTGTTTGTTCCCCCTGAACCAACACGTACCGTACTACCGACAACTTTGCCTAAAGATGCGGCGGCACCTTCTCTTACTCCAGCACCACCAAAGGTAAATAAGTTCTGGTTATTACCATGATCCCAACCCTGGTTGTTATTGAGGTTTACACGACGGCCAAAATCACCAAACATGTTAATGACTATGTTATTTGTAGAGCGTGTATTACCATCAAGCGTTTTAAATGCGCCCGCATTTTGCGAGCCATCAGAATACTTGATGTGTAACATTGTCGCTTTCATCACTTCCAATAATGCATTCATGCGGTTGCGATAATCATCGATGCCATTATTATGATCATCCCAACCCCCTAAACCACCACCAACGGTTATGTAAAGTGAAGCGGGGTTAACCAGTGCCAATGTCACTGCAGCACGAATCCTGGATGTGTATTGATTATTTGGGTAAACAAGTTGTTCTCCAGCCGTCAAACCAACTGATGCAGCATCCACAGGGTCGGTAATAACAGGTAAAGCAGCGTCATCTGCAACTCTGATTCCATTAATTTTGCTTTCCAAAAATGCTCTTAAATCAAAACTGCTTGCTGCAGCTAAATATCGCGCATTGTATGCACTTGATCTTGTGCTTGCTGCAAGGGCTTCAAGCACTGCGCCGTTATTGTTACTACTTCTGGAATAAGGATTATTAAAGTTTTGATCCAACGTTATGCCGCGATATAACAAGGGAATCTGAAAGTTCGGGTCTTGTTGATAGGCTCGGGTATCACCTTCAAATGATACAAAGGGTAACAAGAGGTCGTTAACAATATCATTTATCGCTGTTCCATCCGCCAATACGGTCGAGCCCTCAAACTGGGCACGATGCTGAAATAAGGTAGCGGCAACCTTGGTGCCAACACCTGCACTGCCTTCGATATCCAATGAGCCTTTGAAACTTTGCAATAAACTTTCACGATGCGAACGGGTGCCATCCAGCCTTTTCATTAATGTGCGATAAACAGACATGTAGCCGTTATCGATCATAAATTGCATGGCACGCCCACCGGCACCATTGTTATCTAAGTGCGGGTTATTACCATTTGGTGTACCACGCCAGAAACCGTTTTTTGTTATAAAACCATTGGCTGCATCACCTGTCGTATCATGGGTTAAAATTCGCCCACCAAATGCAGCCGCATATGAATTTTGCGAGTTATTTTCAATATCAATAATATTGGTTAAATTACCTGAAAGCTCCGATGGACCGCCGTATAAAAAGATGTTTATTACCTGTGGCATAACCGCCGGAGCTACAACTGTTGCTGTAGAATAATCCACTGCGGCACTTGCCGTTTTATACATGGATAACGGGTTAATTGAGGATGGCAATAATGCTGAGCCACCTAACGCGGCGATGCTTTTAAGAAAAGTTCTTTTATTCATAGTGCTTGTCCTATAATTCGCCTTTTAATTGATTGCCTTGAAGTAATAAAACTCAGGCAACCTGGAAATGTAGTCAAAGGTGAGTTCAGCGATATTGTTATGACGGCTATCAGATGTGCTTGGTCTAATTATCGTCTCTCCATCCTCATCAAGCGATAATAAAGAAAGACCGTCATAGATAGTGATTAGACCGGTAATCTCATCATTACTCGCCTTTCTTTGCACTGTGTTTAAAAACAGAAAATGGATATAATCCGTTAGACTTAATTGCGCAACAACATTACGCAAATCATCATCATCGTTACCTTCACCGTTATAAATCAAACCTGGAATATCCGTTTGACTGCCATCATAACTTCTTTCATTTAACAATAGTTGCTCACGTATACCTTTGTGATAATTTGCAAAACTTAAAGCATCCATTGGTACATCGGGTAGTCGCCCAATTTTTAAAGACATTGAATGCCAGCCTTTATTACCCAGATAGAGAATATTTCCTCGACCGCCCGGTGGGTTAGTAGAACCCGATGCCATAAACTCAAAAATACGTTCATCGACCGAACTATTGGTTGCTGCAGGATGCCACTTTAATGTATCCAGAAGCGGCATTAAACTTTCTTCAAAGGATCTTGGTCTTTCCGTATTTAATAAATATTCTTTTGAAAAAAGCATGGCGGTAAAGATATCTTCATAGGTTTCTGCACCACTATTTTTGATCGACTCTATAATTGCTACTCTGTCTTCTCGTGAACGACCAGAGAAAAAATAGTTCGTCAGCACTTCGACTGCCCGCGGCAAAATCAGAGGATGTCCGGCTATAACATCATACAAGTCATCACAGGTAGTAATAAAAAACGAATCAAGAATCAGTTGTGGTTCGGTGTTTGGAATGTTAGTAGTGCTAATAACATAACCGGAATCTTCATCGGTTAAATAAAAGTCTTTGCAGGCAATGCCGCCTTTTACTGAATCCTCTTCTGTTTCAAACAAACCTAGATAAAGCTCATACGCTTCGAGTGCATGGTTTTCTGAAGATCGTGAGACACGCCATCTTGCTAATGAAGGTAAATTTGAGCGCACCATTTCTCTTATGGAGCGGCCATCCCGAATACTTGAACTTAAAAAACGATACATGTTTTGTGCATCAACCACATCAGTGCTTTCCATTTCAACCGCAGCAGAATACATTATGGTATTGCTTAAAAAATACGCCATCCATTGCACATATAAATCACGACTTATTGGGTATTCTTTTATCCGTGCTAGCGGTAGTTGCATCGCCTTTTCATTTTCATCCGCATCAGTATCGGGGTCAAAAGAATATTTTGCATTTTCTTCAATGGCATTGCCTTCATTATCGAAGCCTTCAATAACGGTATCGACTGCCAGTAACTCATCAATGGTTAAATTCTTTTTTAATGCCTGTTTTGTATCAGCCAGGAAATTGTTGTTTTTAGGTTTTAAATTAGCAACCCCGGCATTAAGGTCAAAAAATTCTTCTGCTGAAATACCGCGAAATAAGGTTCCATATAATTTGCTTGCTACCTGATATTGCGTTTCGGCTGTAAGAGAATTAAATTCTGCCTGACTCAGCGGTGCGGCAAAGCCAGTAACATTAGAGTCAGAATTGATTTCAGGCTGCCCTGGATCACAAGCCATTAAACTGATAACGGCAGTCGCTATTGCCAGTTTTGTAAGTTGTTTTATGGAATGGTCAAAGGTTTTCATAGTTGGTTTCATCTATTTTCATCCCGGAAATAAAGAAATGCACGCAGCACATCGAGTGGCACATTGCATTTGTTTTGCGTTCGCGCTTAATGGCGTTCTACTGATTTATGGATTCTTTTACAGCCACGAGAACCCTGGCTGTCATTTATGAACTAAAGCATGTTTACACTTCAGATGACGGAATAATACACTAATTTCTGACAGAATCGTCAATTTTTCGACAAAACAACAGTGTTAGTAGACGAATGGTATATTAGTAATCAGGTGAAAATATTGATAAGCTTTATTATTTCAGGAAGTTGCAAGTTTAATTTAAAGCATTTGCAAAATCTACAAATGAACACAACAGCTTAAAATTAAATTCTCACAGGTTAGCATGAGTTTGTGAACCTCAATAATATGTGTCTGGCGGCTTATTGGGGTTCATGCTTCACCCCAACCTACGGATTACTGACTAACCTGCGCCCTAAATATCATCAAAAACAGTACACCTGTTTCTGCCTTCATTTTTACTTTGATAGAGCGCTTTATCCGCTTTGTCTAATACTATATCGGCATCATCACCTCGCCGAAATTCAGCAATACCCACTGATGAGGTAATTTGGCATTGCTGTCCATCATAATGAAAATTACACTCATCGAGCGATAACCGTAATTTATTATTTAACATCATGGCCTTTTCTAGAGATGTATCTGGCATGACTAAAACGAATTCTTCACCGCCTATTCTTGCAAACATGTCTACCTTTCTGATTTTTGAATGGATTATATCTGCAAACAATTTCAATACACGATCACCGACAGCATGGCCGTATTTGTCATTAATTTTCTTAAAATGGTCTATGTCCCAAACAGCAAGACACAGTGGCGTGTTGGTGCGTTTCCAGCGGTTATACTCTACATCAATTCTTTCATCATAAGCCAGTCTATTGGCAATACCAGTCAACGGATCACGTAAAAGCTTCACCTTACTTTCATGTAACTGCTCCTGTAACGCATCTGACTCTTTTTGTGAATCGATAAGCTCATTGATCATTTTTGAATAGGATTGTAAGGCAATATCATTCTTTACTTTCTCTGCATGTTTATAATCGACAACATGTTTACGAATCTCTTTTAAGTTTGTTGCAACATCATGTTTCAGCACTGTTAAATTTGTTGACTTCGTTATGGTTTTTTCAATACTGGACACACCTGCTTCTACAGAATCCGTTAAAGCTAACGATATAGAGCTTGCTTCATCAGTATCACGGCACATGCCATGCATAAATGACTCTATATCTGCCAACTGTGCACTAACTTTAATCAAGTAGGTTTCAAGCGCCTGTTTTTCCTGTTGTACTGATCCAATACTTTGATTAACCAATTGTACTAATTTATCAACAATGTCTTTCCATGTTTTATCACCTGGACTATTCAGGGCTTTTATTACATCGAATTTGTCATTTTTAGATGATGACGGCAAGGCTAGCTGATTAACGATTTCATTTAAAATATCGCTTACATGGTTATTATCGCCAGTATCATTATTGCTTACTTTGTTTTTATTATTTTTTGAGTAAATAAATTTAGCGAGCTCAATGGCTAAATCCTGCAAAATTTCTGATGTTTCTATTTCTGCCCGGTCAAAGGTAAAACCTGTACTTTCGGAAATATCTTTTATAAATAAATTTATGCTATCACTGTATTGTTGTTTGCTGTTTGAAAAATCCTTATCGATTTCGGATAATGATTTTACTAGTTCTGCTGAAACTTCTTCATCCGGTAATTTGTTAGCAATAAGTGTTTTTATTTTGAGAACAACTTCATCTGATAACGGCGGATTGTCACGATCATCAAGGTAAGCTTTTAAGTATGTGTATAATGTTATTTTTTCAGCTTCATCAACACGAAAATCGGCATGATTAATAAGTAAAAATAATTTATCTAAATGTTTATTGAGCATGTTTAGATCAATATTATCGGCAACTGAAACATTCATCTCAGTTAGTACATTATTAACCTGTTCATTGTCACTACGTGATGCAAGCGACAACCTGATAACAGCCTTCTTTAATACTTGCTGCATATCCATCAATCGAGCCTGTTTATCATTTAACAGGCGAACTGATTTTTCGTATATCCTTTTTATTTCATTTTCTGGTGATGTTTTCATGTCATTCTCACTATAAAGGTACGGTTACACACACTTTATTACCGTTATCCAAATACTCAACATTTTTAAAGCTAATCGAATTCGCCAGTGCAATACCACGTCCGTGGCTATCAAATGCACGGTCAGGACTTATTTTCATAAATTCCTGCCAGTCAAAGCCTTTGCCCTGATCGATAATAAGGAAAGATATTTCACTGTCGTTACGAGTAAACTCGACAGTCACAGTTTTATCCTTATGGGCAGATGAAGCCAACCTTTTTACAACTTCACTCTCCCAGCCGCCTTCTGCATTCAATATAGACTTTTCTTTATAAGTAATACCCAAATTTCCATGCTCGACTGCATTGATTATTAATTCTGTTAAACCCAGGACAACCCGCTCAGAGTCCGGGCAAGCATTTGCCAGTAAGGTTGCAAGGCTGCGTCCCTCTTCCAGAGATTTGAAATTAAAAATGCCTTTATCCATCATTTTTAATGTTTGTGCAGATTGTTTCAGGCTTTTCTGTATTTGCACATAATGTTGATAATCACGTACTGCAGTTTTAACTATTGCAACAAGTGTTGCCTGGTCATAAGGCTTAGACAGGTAATAATAAGCACCCGCATTTAGCCCTTCAAGCATATTTTTCTTGCCGCTACTGGCTGTTTGCATAATAACAGGAAGCCTGTTTATCATTTCATCGCTTTTAATGCGTGTCAGAACTTCTATACCATCCATTCCCGGCATCATTCGGTCAAGCAAGATGGCGCTAAAACGATCAGGCGATTCCTGTAAGACAGTTAATGCCTGTTCGCCTCTTTCCACGCACACAACATCTATATCAAACTCATTTAAGTAATCTGTTATCAGGTCCAGGTTAAATATCTCATCGTCTACTACGAGTACCGTTGGATTGGCCGTTGGATTATTTTCTATCATGAAAACCTCGACCTACAATCACTCATCTTCACGATTAAACTGATCACAAGCGCCTGAAATATGCATGTTATTCATGTTTTCTATGCGATCAGATTCTTTTACTTCTGTCATGTTTTCAGCACATGGAATACAGACAAGGGTGACATCATCATTTGGCTCAATATCCCCACAAAATTTGAAAAACTCAGCAACAATATTTGCAAAAACGAATTCTTTTTCGCGGTTGTTTTTCAGGCAGTTATCCAGATGCTGGTAGCCAAACATAACACCATTGGCGTTTTCTGACTCAGTTAAACCATCTGTATAAAGGATAAACTGATCTTTATGACTTAGAGCTATAGTATTGAGTTTGAAATTGTTGCTTGTTGTTTGGTCAATGCCAAGTGGTATATGACTGGATTTTATTCTATTTTTTATCTCACCATTCAGGCTATTTCTCAGGTAAATATCTGGCATGCCAGCGTTCCATACACTCGCATGTTTAAAATCTGCATGTATCTTTAATACACTGCATGCCATAAACATGCTTACTGGTAATAAAGTATGCAATTTATTGTTAATGTTTTCCAGGATGTCTTCTAACTCGAAACCTTTATTCGTCATTACACTAAAGATATCAGCAACGGGTAATGCGCCAATAGCTGCAGAAAGCCCATGTCCAGTAAAATCGGCCAGTAGCATGTACAAACCGCCATCGGGTCGTTTTGCTGTTAAAAAAAGATCACCACTAAATATGGCTTTAGATTTACTCAAAATCTGTATTTGTTCATATTGAATAGTACGTTCAGATATGGCATAAGCTAATATTTGCCTGGCTACTAACTGTTCATTGATTGAGTCTTTATATAATTCCTTTAATTCTCGAACCTGCTGCAATGATAATAATCTGGCTTTCAATACTGTTGCTGTGAACGGCTTAAACAGAAATTCGTCACAACCCGCCTGGATACATTCATACTGAAGATCTTCATCTTCAACAGATGCAATGATAATGATAGGAATATAAGCACCGTGAGTACAGGCACGTAATGTATAAACGAGCTCATCAATTGACACATCAATGTGATCCGCTTCAATCAGAACAAAGTCTATGTGCGTTGTTTCAAGCAGGCTTGATGCTGATCTGCCTTCACTGGCGACTACAATATCGAAACCTTGCTGCAATAGCTTTTCATCAACACTGTCGATAGTTTCACTTGAATTGCTTACTAAAAGCACACAACCATGACTATCAAAATCGCTGCTGTCCATCACTGTTTTCATCAAGCTTAGGCTCATGCACCGGTGCCTGATTTCATCCCAACTAATACAGGGTTTGTATAGTTGATAGTAAAAAGTTGCTCGAAATTAGCCACTTTTAATATACTATCCACCTGTTCACTAGGTCGATCAATAAAAACCGAACCACCACGGCATTTTGCATGTTCACGTAACAGCAATAACATACCAAGTGCTGAACTATCCATATAAGTGGCTTCACTTAGGTTTACATAATAAGCAACGCCTTCCTGCCCAGGGATCTGTCGATAAGTATCTCGAAATTCCTGTGAAACCTTATAATCGAATCGTCCTGAAATAGTGATTAGTACTTTTTTTCCATCATTAGACACTTCTTGACTTACTGACATAACACGCCTCCAAAACTTTAAACCAAGCTATAGATTAGAATAGCTTTACAGTGAACTTATCGGCAGGTTATGGAAAATCCTTAGAAGATGATGGAAATAATTTATTAAAGGCTAAAAAGAATTTCACCGCAGAGACGCAGAGTTTATTTGTAATCGTTCCCACGCTCAGCGTGGGAACGATTAATACGAGCTACAAAACATTAACCACGAAATACACGAAAGGCACGAAAATTAAACAAAAAAATCTTTTTTCGTGCCTTTCGTGTATTTCGTGGTTAAAAAAATTAATTGTATTTTTTTACCAGTTAATATCAGACTTTTCCGTTAATGATTCCTGTTTTAACGCTACTCGCTTCGGTATGACGAACCCATACATCGCCTGAATTAACATCAAACACAATCCGTCTGTGACCAAACTCTCCTACATGAGCCACCTGAATAGGAATATTTTCTGCCATTAATAACTGCATTGCTGCAGCGGCATTTTTTGTACCAATCGAGTCTTCGATATTCTGCCCTTCAGACTTCATCATGTTTCCACCACCGAATATTTTTGCCTCATATTCCGTAATATTAGTGCCATGTTTTATAACCTCCTGTTTAAACATTTTTATCACATCATCTGCATAGCGACCATCGAGTTTAGCTGATTCAGCTTTTCCCAGGTGATGCTTACGATGGGGATGTTTAGGAAGCGTAAAATGGCACATGCCACCAATACGTAACCCAGGATGCCATAACGTGATGGAAATACATGAGCCGAGTATGGTATGCACATGCGCAGCATTGTTCAAAAAACAGAACTCACCAGGATGAAGAAAAACTTTTTTATCTGCATGTTTCAATATCAGGCTGCTCCTATAATCCTACATGAATCAATTTAAGTGGCATAACACTGTTGTGTATCGGATTAGTTTTTTTTAGTAAACCAACAAAAACATCTGCAGAAACAGGTTTGCTAAAATAATATCCCTGCATAAATTCACAATCAGCAGCCAGTAAAAAATCCAGCTGCTCTTTAGTCTCAACACCTTCAGATACAACCGACATACCCAGACTATTTGCCATTGCAATAACAGCTTTTACCAGTTTTGCATCCTGTTCATTAGTCAACACATTGTTTATGTAACTACGATCAATTTTCAGTGAGTCAAAGTTATAACGTTGCAAATAAGATAAAGATGCATAACCAGTACCAAAATCATCAATAAGCAGTTTAATGCCCATCGTTTCTATTTGTTTCATTATTTCAGCCGAACCAGTGCTCTCTTCCAATAATATTCCTTCGGTTAATTCAAGCTGGATTGCATCAGCTGGCAAATTATTTTTATTGAGTGCTTTACGTACCGTTTCCACCAATGATGAATCAGACTGAAACTGTCGTGCTGAAACATTTATCGTGACGCAAATATTTTGCCAGCCTGAATCACGCCAGTTTTTTACCTGTTCGCATGCTTGTTTAATCACCCATTGACCTATTGGCAAAATCATCCCCGTTTCCTCAGCAAGAGGAATAAAGTAATCGGGGGTTATCATGCCTAGCTGGTCACAGTTCCATCTTAATAAAGCTTCAGCTTTTACAATTCCACCGCTTTTTAAATTTACAATGGGTTGATACTCTATATAAAATTCATTACGCTCCAGAGCATGTCTGAGTTGTGACTCAACTTTCATTCGCAATTTCGCCTGCACCGTCATTTCAGGCGAATAAAAACAATAAGTGTTTTTACCATCATTTTTTGAGCGGTACATCGCTGCATCTGCATGCCGCATTAACTTGTTACTGTCATCACCATCTTTTGGATAAATAGCAAAACCAATACTTGGGGTAATATTTAATTCCTGACCTTCTATGACAAATGGTTTTGCAAAACTTTTAATAATACGCTCAGCGACATGCCTGATACCTGTTTCAGGGTGATGGCTGGTTTTGTTGTAATTGGTTTTGTCATCATCATCAAGAATAAGTAAAAATTCATCGCCACCCAGGCGGGCAACGGTATCACTTCCACGCGCACATTCGGATAATCTTTTTGCAGCTTCTTTCAGTAAATCATCACCAGCAGCATGACCAAAGGTATCATTTATATACTTGAAATTATCCAGATCAAGAAAAGCAACACAGGGTTTTAGCTTATGTCTTTTTGCTTTAACCAGTGATTGATTTAGGCGATCTGCGGCAAGACTTCGATTAGGCAAGCCAGTTAATGCATCATAGCTTGCCTGTTTTTGTAATCTATCTTCTGCAAGCAATCTAACTTTCATTTCTTGTTCTAATTGTTGATTGATTGACTTTAACTCTGCTGTTCTTTGTTTGATTTGTTTTTCCAGACTCTGTTGTGCTGAACAGAGAAACTCTGCTGCCATTATATCGTGCAATAGGCCGGTAATATCTCCTTTAAAATCAGCGA
>JAFLJY010000064.1 GCA_022712755.1 Gammaproteobacteria bacterium | reverse complement strand
ACTGGCGTATTAATGTATCCGCCGGGCAGCGATGAAGATGCCATTATGGAGGCTGCGCTGGAGGCGGGTGCAGAAGATGTGGTGGGCAATGAAGATGGGTGTGTTGAGGTAATGACCACGTATGAAGATTTTGTCCTGGTAAAAGAGGCCATGGTAGCGGCAGGTTTTACGCCAGAAACAGCAGACGTTATTGAGAAGGCAGCGAATCTGATTGATGTTGGTCTGGATGATGCGACTAAAATCATGCGCCTGATTGACACCCTGGAAGATCTGGATGATGTGCAGGATGTGCATACCAATGCGGATTTTTCAGATGAAGTGATGGAGCAATTACCGTCTTAGTCAATACTTTAACAACCAGTTCATGAATTATCAAAAGACTGAAAAAACTCGCATTATCGGTATCGATCCCGGTTCACGTTGTACCGGATATGGCGTGATTGACAGTGATGGTTTACGCCATTTGTACGTCACCAGTGGTTTTGTGAAAATTACTGGTGATGAGTTACCAGAGCGTCTGGGTATGATTTTTAGTGAAATCAGTCTCATTATAGAAAAATGGCGGCCAAAGACTATGGGTATTGAACAGGTGTTTATGAATAAAAATGCTGACTCGGCGCTTAAACTGGGTCAGGCGCGCGGAGCCGCGATTTGTGCAGCGACCCATGCGATGCTGGAAGTGGGTGAATACACCCCGCGAGCCATTAAAAAAGCCGTAGTAGGAAATGGCGCAGCGGATAAACAGCAAATTCAACAGATGATGAAACTATTATTAAAACTCGATTTTGAGCCACAAAGTGATGAAGCTGATGGTCTGGCTATTGCGCTGTGTCACGCCAATCATATGCAGATGAAAATGCTGGGTATCGCCAGCAAAGTCCGCGGTGGACGTTGGAGGTAAGTAGGTGACTATAACTATTTTAACATTTGCTTTCACAAATTTTGTTAAAGTAATTATGATCACCTACTTAAGCAGACAATGATAGGTCGATTGCAGGGTATTATCCTGGAAAAACAACCACCATCAATACTCATTGATGTGCAGGGTGTGGGTTACGAGTTAGAAGCCTCAATGACCACGTTTTATAATTTGCCCGAATGTGGCGAAAGCATCATATTACACACGCATTTAGTGGTGCGTGAAGATGCACAATTATTATACGGTTTTCATTCTTTATCTGAGCGCCTGATGTTTCGCAATTTAATAAAAATCAGCGGTGTAGGGCCAAAATTGGCATTAACCATACTCTCGGGCATGAGCGCAGAAGATTTTACCCGTTGTATTGTGGAAGAAGACAGCAAAGCCTTAATCAAACTGCCCGGAGTTGGCAAAAAAACCGCTGAACGACTGGTGATTGAGTTGAAAGACCGCTTGCAAAAAGAAGACTCAATTTCACTACCAGGTGCATCAGCGATTGGCAGAGCCGCAACAATAAAACAGACGAATCCGGTGAACGATGCGGTCAGTGCGCTTATTTCGCTGGGTTATAAAGCCCAGCAGGCAAGCCAGATGGTGCGTGATCTTGATGTTGAAGATAAATCAACAGAAGATATTATTCGTGCTGCGCTTCAGGGACGATAAGGGACGTTAAATGAGCGAGAACCCGGTATTATCAGCGACCAGTGTGGCAGGTGAAGTCGCTATCGACCGCGCCATTCGGCCGCAGTATTTAACAGATTATCGTGGGCAACCTGCTGTTACCGAACAACTGGAAATTTTCATACCTGCTGCCAAAGCGCGTAATGAAGCATTAGACCATATATTGTTTTTTGGTCCACCGGGTTTGGGCAAAACCACACTGGCGCATATTGTAGCTAACGAAATGGGGGCAACCCTGCACTCAACTTCCGGTCCAGTATTAGAAAAACAGGGTGACCTTGCCGCCTTACTGACCAATCTTGAAGCACACGATGTTTTATTTATTGATGAAATTCACCGTTTAAGCTCGGTTGTTGAGGAAGTATTGTATCCGGCAATGGAAGATCATCAACTGGATATTATGATCGGTGAAGGCCCCGCCGCTCGCTCTATTAAACTGGATTTGCCGCCATTCACTCTGGTTGGTGCCACCACTCGTGCGGGTTCCTTAACCTCGCCATTACGTGATCGCTTTGGCATTGTTTTACGTCTGGATTTTTATGGCTTAAATGACTTGAGCTATATCGTAAAACGCTCGGCTGAGATATTAAATGTACCAATCGACGATGCGGGTGCTTTTGAAATTGCCCGCAGAGCCAGGGGCACACCACGTATTGTTAATCGCCTGTTACGCCGGGTGCGTGATTACGCGCAAGTGAAAGCAGATGGCAGCGTAAACGAAGACATAGCCGTAAAAGCACTTGAATTATTAAAAGTTGATCCGCTGGGTTTTGATATAATGGATCGGCGTTTATTGCTTGCCATCATCGAAAAGTTTAATGGCGGTCCGGTTGGTGTAGAGAACCTGGCAGCAGCAATCAGTGAAGAGCGCGACACCATAGAAGACGTGATCGAACCCTATTTGATTCAGCAGGGTTATTTAATGCGAACGCCAAGAGGGCGCATTGCTACTGCCAATGTTTATCAGCATTTTGGTTTGCCAACACCTGACAACTTAAACAAAGAACTTGTGCCAGAGCAGGATCTGTTTAAACCAAAATAAAATGAAGAATACGAAACCAAAGGAATTTTCCTGGACAGTACGTGTCTATTACGAGGATACCGATTCAGGTGGTGTGGTTTATTACGCTAATTACCTGAAGTTTATGGAGCGTGCGCGTACTGAATTATTACGCAGTATCGGTTTTGAACAGGATAAAATACAACAGGAACTGGGCGTACTTTTTGCGGTATCCAGTGTCAATATTCAATATAAAAAACCAGCCAGATTTAATGACGAGTTAAACGTGATCACATCCATTACCGCTTTAGGTAAAGCCAGTATTCATTTTAAACAATCTATTTTTCTAACTTCGACGCAGTCTACTGATGTAACGTCTGCTCAGCTTTTGTCGAGCGCGACAATAAAAATAGCCTGCCTGAATGCAGCAAAATTTGCGCCGCAAAGTACACCGCCATCAATTATTAATAAAATCAAAAAGGAGTGTTTTTGTGGCAGCTGATATGTCCTTATTTTCGCTGATAACGCATGCCAGTATTGTGGTGCAGATAGTGATGCTGATTTTGTTAATCGCATCGGTACTTTCATGGTTTGTTATTAGTATGAAATATAAAGCATTAAAGCGGGCGAGAGCGGAAGCTGTTCGATTTGAAGATCAGTTCTGGTCCGGCATAAATTTGTCTGATCTTTACAGCCAGATAAAACGTAAAACAGATGAACGCCAGGGCATAGCGCGAATATTTGAGACGGGTTTTGCTGAATATATTCGCACCCATAAAAATAAAGTGAATACAGTAATGATGTTAGCCAGTGTGCAACGCAGCATGAAAGTTGCTGTGACGCGGGAAGAAGATTCGCTGAACTCGCACCTGTCCATGTTGGCAACCATCGGCTCGATAAGCCCCTATATTGGTTTGTTTGGCACCGTGTGGGGCATTATGCGCTCGTTTATTGCCCTCGGTGCAGTAGAACATGCCAGTCTCGCCATGGTGGCACCGGGCATTGCAGAAGCATTAATTGCCACAGCGATGGGTTTGTTTGCAGCGATTCCTGCAGTCATTGCCTACAACCGTTATGCCGAGCAGGTTGATCGTTTATCGAATACTTACGAAAATTTTGCAGAAGAATTTGCCACCATTTTGCAACGCCAAAGTCATGCCAGTAGTTAGTCATAGTGAGTGAATCATAATGGCTAAAAAACGTCGCTCAATTGCTGAAATAAATGTCGTGCCATACATTGATGTCATGCTGGTGCTATTAATTATCTTTATGATAACAGCACCGATTGTACAACAGGGTGTTAAAGTTGAATTACCAAAATTAAGTGCAAATACTTTACCGCCAGAGCAACTTGAGCCAGTGATATTAACAGTGAGTAAAGCCGGAGAATATTATTTAAATGTGGGTGATAACTTAAAAAAG
>JAFLJY010000063.1 GCA_022712755.1 Gammaproteobacteria bacterium | reverse complement strand
CCGTTGGGGTTCGTACCTCACCCCAACCTACGGGCTACGGTATAAAACTTTAAAAGGTTTTTATTTGCGTTTATTCGCGTGCATTTGCGGAAAAATAAAAAGTTTTTAAATGTCTGCTAAGTGTCGAAATCAGTCGTTCCATAGCAGATACTGTTTGTTTTCATAAAATGAAAACTTATACACATTAGTCATCTGTTTCCAGTATCAAGTCCACTTTCTGCATACTTTTCTGCTGTTGCGTATAAGCACGCATTTCCAGCACACCTTTGGTGTTAAGTGAAATAATGAGATAAAAAACCTCTTTATATCTGCTTTCATCAATGTCCAGCTGAGAAGGTGTTGCCAGTGCGTGTGGGTGTGAATGCACGATAGCAAACAGTTGTTGCTGTTTGTCGCGCATTTTTTTTAATGCGTTTATCTGTTGCGAGCCATCCATTAAAAATCGGCAGTCGGGTTGTTTGGCAATATTGTCAACCGGATAATAATTTTTTTGGTTTGAGGCACTGTTACCAATTAAGCCACACACCTCAATCTCCGGGTTTTGTTGCGCATGTGCCAGAATTTTGTTTATCAGTGGGCGGGGGAGGCGTAGTGCATTTTTGGTTATAGGCATGATTTATAAAGATAGTTATAAGTTATAAGTTGTAAGTTTAAACAATGGGTTAAAGTTTCCGTCCTTCCCATTCTTTCCATCCATTGGTTCGCCTGCCTGCTGCAGGCAGGTAAATGCCACATCCATGAGCCACTACTGGTTCGTAAACAGCACCTTCTTGTGTTACTGCTCTGCTAACTTAAAACTTACAACTTAAAACCACAAACCGGACATTCCGGGTCTTTATTAAGCTTCATGGTTCGCCACTGCAGGGATAGTGCATCAAATATTAACAAACGATTTTGCAGGGTTTCGCCAATAGAGCAAATCAGTTTTATAGCTTCCAGTGCCTGCATACTGCCCAGTATGCCAACCACGGGTGCAAGGATGCCGTTGTCGCTACAATTTGTGTTTTCCTCGCCGCCTTCTGCATACAGGCAGGCATAACAGGCACTGTTTTTCTGTCGGTTATCAAACACGGTTATTTGCCCTTCATATTGAATGGCGGCAGCCGAGACCAGTGCGACCTTTTGCACAACGCAGGCGCGATTGATTAGAAAACGGGTTTCAAAATTATCGGTTGCATCAATTACGCAATTTGCATTTTTAAACAATGCTTCAAGCTCAATCAGGGTTAGTTGTTTGTTAATACAATGAATATGGGTTTCTGGATTGATTTTGAGTAAGGTGTTTTTAGCCGAGCTGGTTTTGCTGTCGCCAATGCTGTCGGTGTTATGTACAATCTGACGTTGCAAATTGCTGTTATCAACGGTATCGAAATCGACCAGTGTTAACGTGCCAACACCGGCTGCGGCCAGGTACATTGCTGCTGGGCTACCTAAACCACCAACACCCATAATCACTACATGTGCATCCTGCAATTGCTGCTGTCCTTCAACACCAAAATGCGGCAGCATGATTTGACGGCTGTAGTGCAATAGTTGTTCGTCGTTAAAATCGATTTCGTTGCTTGACATGATTCTTTTAGTTATAAGTTGTAAGTTTGAGTAATGTATAGAAAATTTTCGCTAATTTATAACATGAAACTTAAGACTTAAAACTCCCCGCCGTCATTCGGTCATGTCCTGCTAAATCCTGCTTCTGTTCAATCTGGGTAAAACCGTTTTTAGTAAAACATTCAGCAACCAGTTGTTTTTGATTATAACCGTGTTCAATAATCAGGCAGCCGCTTGCTGTCAAATGATTTTTTGCATGTAAACATAAATGTTCAATATCGGCCATGCCGTTTTTTCCAGAAGCCAGTGCACTTTTTGGTTCATAACGGACATCTCCTGCTAGCAGGTGTGGATCATTGTTTGTTATGTAGGGTGGATTGCTGACGATAATATCAAAATCTTTATGTTTTATGTTGGTAAACCAGTCGCTTTGTATAAATGAGATTTTATTTGTTTGATGATGGTTGCTGTTGTCACTGGCGAGTTTCAGGGCATCAGCAGAAACTTCACTGGCAAATATTTTCCAGTCTGGTTTTTCTGTGGCAAGGGCGATGGCGATAGCACCGGTGCCTGTACCCATATCGAGTAATTTCAGGTTTTTTTTATCACCGAATTTTTTCAGGATGAATTCAATCAGAGTTTCAGTTTCCGGTCGTGGAATTAAGGTGCTGTTATTAACTGAAAAATTTAATGACCAGAATTCGCGTGAACCGGTTAAGTGGGCAACAGGGCGGCCTTGTCTTCGTTGTTTAATGAGTTGTTGATAGTTTGATAACTGGCTTTTGTGTAGTTTTTTTTCGGGCCATGCCAGTAGATGTGCGGTGTTGCATTGCAGTACGTGGCTGAGCAAAATCTGAGCATCCAGTGTTGCCGATGGGCTGGAGTCAGACAGGTTTTGACTGGCTTGTTGTAGTGCTTGCTGGATGTCCATGCTTATTTAATGGTTAATGGTTAGTTATTAATGGTTAATGAAAAGCGGCGTTGCCTGGTCTGGTTTTTAATTATTAGCACAGGTGTTGTGTTTTAAGTTTTTCCATCCTTTGGTTCGCCTGCCTGCTGCAGGCAGGTAAACGCCACATCCATGTGGCACTGCTCATTAACCATTAATAACTAACCATTATCCATCTGCCAAACTTGCCAGTTGTTCCGCCTGATATTCGTTAATCAACGGTTCAACAACCTGGTTTAAATTACCCTGAATAATTTCATCCAGTTTATATAAGGTGAGATTAATACGGTGGTCGGTCACACGACCTTGTGGATAGTTATAAGTGCGTATGCGTTCAGAGCGATCACCGCTGCCAACCAGGCTTTTTCTGGTTTGCGCCTGCTCTGCCTGTTGTTTTTCGATTTTTGCATTCATGATGCGTGACTGTAACAGCGACATGGCGCGAGCTTTGTTTTTATGTTGCGAGCGTTCGTCCTGACATTCCACCACAGTACCGGTTGGAATATGGGTGAGGCGCACGGCAGAATCAGTTTTGTTGACGTGTTGACCACCGGCACCGGAGGCACGGTAGGTATCAATGCGTAAATCAGAAGAATTGATTTCTATCTGCTCGACATCAGCCACTTCGGGCAATACCGCAACGGTGGCAGCCGAGGTATGCACGCGACCCTGTGATTCGGTTTCAGGTACGCGTTGTACTCGGTGCGCGCCGGATTCAAACTTTAACTGCGAATACGCGCCGGTGCCGATAATGCGGGCAATGATTTCCCGGTAGCCGCCATGTTCGCCCAGGTTTTGATTGATGATTTCAATCTGCCAGCGTTTTAATTCAGCATAACGCGAATACATGCGGAACAGGTCGCCGGCAAAAATAGCTGCTTCATCACCACCGGTACCGGCGCGAATTTCCAGGAAGATATTGCTGTCATCATTGGGGTCTTTGGGTAGCAATAGTTTTTGCAGTTCAGTTTCCAGAGAGGCTATTTTTTCACTGGCTTCTTTTTTTTCTTCAGCTGCCATTTCCCGAACTTCGGCATCGTCATCTTTTAGCATGTCTTCAGCGGCGGCTAAATCATCATTTGATGAATTGTAGCTTTGAAAGCAGTTAACCACCGGTTCGAGCTGTGCGTATTCCTGTGATAATTCACGAAACTGATTTTGATCGCCGATTACACCAGGGTCAGCAAGTAGGCCTGCAATCTCTTCATGGCGGTCTAGCAGGGTATGCAGTTTATTGAGTATTGATTCTTTCATTAGTCAGATTTATTGTAACTACTCAGCTAACCCCTGAAAATCGCCATCTCTGCGTTAAACAGAATTTGATCAAAGACGGGTCGTTTACACTTGTAAACTCACACAATCGCCTTGATCTGACGATTTTCAGGGGCAATTTGAGCAGTTACCCTATGTTTTATCTACTCACTGAGTAGTTACGATTTATTCTGCTTATCATCAGCACGGGTGCTTAAAAAAAGATTTTGCGCGATATCTAATATATGCTCACGATTATCCTGGCTTGCCTGGCGTAATTGTGTGCTGGGTTGATGCAAAAATTTATTGGTTAATGTGTTGGCAAGAAATTCGAGCACCTGCTCGGCATCCTGACCGGCTGCCAGTTGTTTCTTAGCTTTGGTTAAAACCTCATTGCTGAGGCTTTGTGTGTGTTGTCTGATTTGTGCAATAACATCGACCGCGCCCAGTGAGCGTTGCCAGTTTAAAAAATGACTGACCTGGGTATCAATAATCTCACGCGCTTGCTCGGCGGCCTGCAGGCGGCTTTCCATGTTTTCATTAATTACCGATTGTAGATCATCTACACTGTATAAATAGATGTCGTCCAGGTCGTTTACTTCTGGCTCAATATCACGCGGCACGGCAAGGTCCACCATAAAAATAGGTTCATGCCTGCGTTTTTTTAAGGCGCGTTCAACCGTGCCTTTGCCAATAATGGGCAGCGGGCTGGCGGTTGAAGAAATGACGATATCGCTGCGGTGTAAATGGGCGGCAATGTGTTGCAGGCTGATCGCTTCACCATCAAATTCATCGGCCAATTTTTGTGCGCGATCTACACTGCGGTTGGCGATAATGATTTTATTGACACCCTGTGAATGTAAATGTCGCGTGGTCAGTTCAATGGTTTCGCCTGCACCCACCAGTAAAACCGTGGTTTCTTTAAGGTCGCCAAAAATTTGTTTGGCAAGGCTAACTGCAGCAAAGGCCACGGATACCGGGCTGGAACCGATGTCGGTATCGGTGCGTACCTGTTTGGAAACGGCAAATGCACGCTGATAAAGTTTGCCAAGTAAGGGGCCGATGGTGCCGTTTTCATTGGCTCGAGCATAAGCCTCTTTCATTTGCCCGGCGATTTGTGGTTCGCCCAGCACCATCGAGTCTAAACCACAGGCGACTTCCATGGCATGACGAATGGTCTCTTCGTGCGCGTACAGATAAAGGTGCTGTTTAATGAGTTTTTCATCAAGTGAATGAAACTGACTGAACCATTGAATAATTGCCTGGTCGTTATTGGCAGAGGTAACGCAATAAACTTCAGTGCGATTACAGGTTGATAAGATAGCCACTTCTTCCACATGTTTAAGATTCTTCAGGCTGGTCAATGCTTCAGGTAAAGATTGCGGCGTGAACGCAAGCTGTTCGCGCAAATCAAGTGGCGCGGTTTTGTGATTGATACCAAGTGTAATCAAAGACATAGATAGATGTGGAGTAGTGTTCTCACGGGAAAACGGGCAATTTTGCGGGATGGTCGCATTTAACTCAAGCTGAATCCGGTAAATACCCAGAAATATTTAGTTATTTTATAAAAAAATCCTCATTAATATTGTAATTAGTAGTAGAAAATGCGTTATATTCTGCATTGAAATAGATTATTTGATGTGTCGAGATGCCAAAAATTAAGTTTACCTTATTACCTGAATTACCAGCTAAATTCCTGATTCCTATTGTGCCAGTTTTATTCCTGCTGGTTTTACCGATAGTGTTATCTGCCTGCAATACTCAGCCGGTGGTGGAAGATGTTGACAGTGCCTATGATAAAGATGACGGGGTTGTCGTAGAGCAGAATGCCGGGGTTTCAAAGCAGGCGACAATTGAGATACCCGCAAGCACTGATGAGGCCGGGGTCGCTGCGCCTGCTACTGAACAAACAGGTGTTGCACAAAAACAGGTAAAACTTGATGCCGATTCGTTATTTAACATACTGGCAGCAGAATTTGCCGGTAACATAGGCGACATTGAAGCTTCCCTGGAACATTATCGGCAGGCCGCAAAGTCTATTGAAGACAGTCGTATTGCGGCTCGCACGGCTTATATTGCGCTTTACGGTGAAAAATATGACGAAGCCCTGGCCGCACTTGATCGTTGGCGCGAGCTTGAGCCTGATTCAGATGATCTACCTCGCATGTATGCCATTACCTGGCTCAAGCTGGCACAACCTGAAAAGGCTGTGCCCTATATTGAAGAATTACTATCAAATTCAGGTGGAACTTCAGTTGATGAAGCGATGGCGGTGAAAAAACTGCTGGCAAAAGAAGCATCCAATAAAGACGCTTATGTGGTTTTGCAAAAGTTAAATGCAAGCGACGTTATGGTAGATAATAGCGGCGAAGATCAAAACAAACACCTTCTTGTTTTGCAGTCACGTTATGCCGCGCAACTAAAAAAATATGACGAATCCCTGGCAACGCTCGATCAGGTGCTGGCAATCGATCCTTCTATGCATGAAGTGTTAATTATAAAAGCAAGGATATTGACCGCCCAGGGTAAACATGAAGAAGCGACAGCGCTTATAAATCAGGTACTGAAAGAATATCCAGAAAACGTCGTTTTGCGTCGGCAATACGCCCGTATGCTGGTTGAGCAGAACAGCCTTAAGGCGGCCGCTGAGCAATATTCGATACTGCATAAAAAACTGCCTGATGACGCTGAAATCACTTTAAGTTTGGCGCTGCTGCACATCGAAATCAATAATCTTGATGAAGCCGCTGTCGCACTTGAACACCTGATTGAGATTGATAAAAAAGTTTCAATAGCGAATTATTATCTGGCAAGAATTGCGCAAAATAAGGGAGATGAAAAACAGGCAATTGCTTATTATCTACGCGTGCAAGTTGAGCACGATCAAGCCGGTGACTACGTTTTTGATGCTCAACTACGAATTGGTGTTCTGTTGTCTATGCTGGGCAAACCAGACGAAGGACTGATAAAACTAGAAGCGCTGGCAGAAGCGTACAGTGACTGGCCTTTACGGGTAAGAGCCTATCTTGCACAGGGAGAAGTCCTACGTAAACTGCAACGCTACGATGAAGGCGTAGAAATGTATAGCCGTGCCCTGCAGCAAAACCCTGAAGACACAAGCCTGCTTTATGCGCGTGGTTTAATGGCAGAAAAAATTAATCGCCTCGATATATCGGAAGCCGATTTATTAAAAGTGATCGCCATCGAACCAGACAATGCAGATGCCCTGAATGCATTAGGCTACACGCTGGCTGATCGTACAACAAGGTACGATGAAGCACTGGTGTATATCAAAAAAGCGGCTGAGCTGAAACCTGACGACCCGGCAGTGCTAGATAGTTTAGGCTGGGTAAATTATCGTCTGGGGAGAATAGATGAGGCTTTAAAATGGATGTCAAAAGCATTTGAAAAACTTAAAGATGCAGAAATTGCAGCGCATTATGGCGAAGTGTTATGGTTCAGTAACCAGAAAGAAAAAGCGCGAGGGGTTTGGCATAAGGCTAAGGAAATAGATGCAGAACATCCGGTGCTGGTCGAGACGCTTGAGCGGATAAAGCCTTAATTAATGGATAATTGATAATTGATAATTGATAATGAAAAGCATAAAGCCAGAAATAGCAAACAACAGGCAGTGCAACACAGTGTTTTCATTATCAATTATCAATTAGTTATAAATAGCCATGTTTAAAAACCTCACCTCCCGCATGACTGTGTGCCTGCTCTGTTTAATCATGGCATCGTGCGCCACCGTCAAACAACAAATAACAACAACAGAAAAAATAAAATCTGAACCGGTTGCCTGGGCTGCAGAGCAGAAAAAACGGCAACAGATTAATAATTGGGAAATTAGAGGTCGTCTTGGTGTGCAAACGCAAACCACAGGCGGCAGCATGGATATTATCTGGAAAAATGCAGATCAGGATTATTCTATTCGGCTCATCGCACCTTTAGGGTCGGGCAGTTATCGGGTGCAGGGGAACAGTGATTATGCCGAAATCCGTTACCCTGATGGGCGAACCGATATGGTTAGCAATATCGACCATGTTTTCAACTCAATATTAGACATTAATTTACCTGCCAGTGCTGTAAAAGACTGGATTCGTGGACTGCCGAGTAAAGCATTATCGGTAGAGCAGATTAGCTGGAACAAGCAGGGGTTGCTGACTAAAATAAAACAGTCCGGCTGGAATGTTGAAATGACGAAATACACCGGTGACATAATATTGATGCCACATGCTATTTACCTGAGTCGTGATGATGATAGCGAGCTGGATGTGCGGTTGATATTGAGGCAGTGGTTGGTTGATTAAAATTGGTTCTATCTGTTATGTATCCTGGTGTGCAAATATTCAATATATCCGTCCTTATTTCGACAGTAGTAGCACAAGGATGTGCTGTTTACGAATCAAAGGATGGACAGAGATATATACCCTTTATAAACCATATAGAGTCTTAAGATTTATGAATAGCATTACCTGTCCCGCGCCAGCAAAATTAAACCTGATGCTGCATATCACTGGGCAGCGTGAAAATGGTTACCATGAGTTGCAGACTGTTTTTCAGTTTATCGATTTTTCTGATGAGCTTGAGTTCAAGCTGAGAAATGATAATCGCCTTTTTCGTCATTGTGAAAATTTTACCGTGCCTGAAAATGAGGATATCATTATTCGAGCCGCAAAGTTACTGCAGGAAACAATTACAGGAAAAAATTCAGGGCAGAAAAAAAACCTGGGCGCTGATATCTATCTGCAAAAAAATATTCCGATGGGAGCAGGTTTAGGTGGCGGTAGCTCTGATGCCGCAACCACACTAGTGGCGTTAAATATTTTATGGAAAATGCGATTCAGTATTGATGAACTTGCCGAGATAGGGTTGGCTTTAGGTGCAGATGTCCCCGTTTTTGTGCGTGGCTTTGCTGCTTTTGCCGAAGGTGTGGGTGAAAAATTAACCCCGTTTTCGCCGCCAGAAAACTGGTATCTGGTGTTGATTCCACCGGTACATGTGTCGACAAAAGAAATCTTTTTAAATTCGGAATTGACAAGGGATTGTTCTACCATCAAAATATGCGACCTTTCACGGCGTGAGTGGCAGAATGTATGCACACCGGTAGTGCTTAAAAACTACCCGCTAGTGTTGCAAGCCTTTGAACTTATTGGTAAATATTCAAAAGCTTGTATGAGTGGTACAGGTGCTTCGGTATTTGCAAGTTTCGATACAAAAGTACAGGCAGAAGATGTTTTGCAACAAATTAGAAAAAATCCGGCTGTTTCTGAGGTCATGGGATCCTGGATTAGCTTTGTTGCCAAAGGTTTAAATCAATCGCCACTGCATCATTTTTTGGAGTCTCAGAGCAGAGTATAGTTGCTGTTTTGAGTAAATAGCATGACTATAATAGTGGGCCGTCGCCAAGCGGTAAGGCACCAGGTTTTGATCCTGGCATGCGCAGGTTCAAATCCTGCCGGCCCAGCCAATTTTTAATTAGTAATTCGTAATTACTAACGTGAGACTCACAAAGTGAATCAAGAAGTCGATAGCCGGTTGATGATATTCGCGGGCAATGCCAACCCGGAATTAGCACAACGTATCGCTGAACTGTTAGGTACTCGTTTAGGCAGAATCAGCATGGAAACATTCAGCGATGGAGAAATCTGTTGTGAGATAATGGAAAACGTTCGTGGTCGCGATGTGTTTATTATTCAGCCTACCAGTCAGCCATGTAATAACCATCTGATGGAATTAATGGTGATGATTGATGCCATGCGGCGTGCCTCGGCAAAGCGGGTAACCGCAGTGGTTCCCTATTACGGTTATTCACGTCAGGATCGAAAGCCACGATCAGCACGCGTACCCATTACCGCAAAAGTGGTAGCTAACATGCTGGCAAGCGTTAAGTTAGATCGTTTGCTAACGATAGATTTACATGCCGATCAAATTCAGGGTTTCTTTGATTTGCCA
>JAFLJY010000062.1 GCA_022712755.1 Gammaproteobacteria bacterium | reverse complement strand
CTTGCTGAACAGGCAGCTTCTCTCGAAGAAAAAAACAAACTGACTGAAAAAGCACAAAGCTTTTTTGCCCACAAATGTGTTTTTAAACCGTGGAAATCAGAATCCGATGCCCTGGCTGGTCACATGTGCGAGAACGAAGCACGAGGCCCGGTCAAGTTCATCGAAAAAGCCATGGCTGCGCAAAAATTCAGAGAAATATATGCACAGGAAGACAGGCAGGCGCTGATTGATGCTGGCGAAGAGCTTGACGAGGATTATGAATTGCCGCGCTTATCAACGCGTGAGTTGTCCAGACGAATGGCAAGCCAGGGCTGGAAAGTTGACCACAGCCACCTCACCCGCTTTAATTATGCAGTAACGGTTTTAATTGACGTGATTCCTGAAGCGTTGTGGGCGGGTGCGGGAGAGCCTATTGTTAAAAGTGTCCGCAAATACAAAAAAGCCTATGAACACTTCTGGCAACAAGTTGAAGCGCCAGAGCCAGACAAAATAAGCGACTATTTTTTCGAGCAGTTGCACGAATTTGACAATGAAGAACTCGACTTCAAAGCCTTTATCGATTTCTTTAACCGTTATTTAGCAGACAAACTGGACATGCCGGTAATCAGCGTTTCGGCAGAGGTGAATGCGCTCCTTAACAACAAAGAAATCAACGTGCCACCAGAGCTATTACAGCAATCACTTAATTCGTCAGATGCGGGTATGAGTGAGGCAGAAACCATTGCCAAACGTTATCAGGAAACCCGTAACCCTGGTGAGACAGTTAGAGACCCTGGCCCTGCTGATACGCCCTCCCCTACACCTAAACAACAACACTCAGCCGTGGAGTCGTCAGCGGCGAAACAAGATACAAACAATGATGAGTATTCGGATAACAAGCAGAATGCACCGGTAGCCGATGGCAAGCCGCAAACACAGAGCTTCTTCGTGCCGTCAGATATTGAATCTGTCTGGCAGGGAATGTTTGATCGTGCCGCTATTGTGGCAGAGCAATACAATCTGATGATGACGCTTGTTGATGATGGTTCGGGTTTTCAACAGTATGCCATTATGAACTGTATTCCCTTTAAACCAGAACGGGCAGACGAACCAAGAAAACTGCTCATTTTTGATAAATCAAAAGATGATGAGAGAGCCGCTATGTGGTGGGCAATATCTTGTATTTCAGGCTCTTATAAAAATGAGACTATTGCTGATTTTACCGATTCAGTGTTTGCCAATATATATCAAAACTATCTTCTAGGCTTTGATCACAACATCATGGCAATGATTTTGTATCTGGAAGAAATAACACTGATGCTGCCAGATGAAACACAAAAACTGTTATATGAATTACGACTACTCACAAAACAGTATCTGATTTTGCAGCAAGGAGGTTCTCATGACTACTAACGTTACTCAGGTTCAATTTTCATATAAAAACAATTCCTTGATCGTTGAGCTTAACCATGTCATCACAAGGTTTATTATTGACCTGTATCACAACGGTGATTTTGATGCGCTGGAGCAATTTGGTATATCGAAATCAACAGCAAAAGAATTGTCGGGATTATCGATTAGCAATCACCATCGGCTAACAAAATGTCAGCAATTACTGGGCAATGTTTTTGTTGATGAAAAGCGTTTGAAACGATTAATGCAATACATTATTCACAACGAAAACAAAGACAGTTTCATCAACCAGTTGATAAAAATGCAGGCAAGCCAATCCATGCTGGAGCGTCTGGCCGGTGTTGATCACCATGATTTCAGACAACGGCGAAATTTACTGGATCTGCCAAAGGCCGCTGCTGGTCGCCCTGCCGTACTAAGCGATAAAGAAGCGATAGGGTTAGCAGAAGCATGGCAACGCCATGCTGATAAAGAACATGATCTCCTGCAACGGTATTTTTATGTCGGCATGGATACGGGTATCCCTTTATCCAGGCTGTGGAATCACATGCAGTTATCTGGTTACGATTGCACAACGTAATCAAGCCTGGGGCAAATAACGACCGTTAGGAAATATAAATATGGGTCATTTATTTAAAAAGTTGATTTGTAAATTTAAAGGTCATGTATATGAAGCCCCCTATTTTGATAACTACACGCTTTGCTTTTGCCAAAGATGCGGTAAAGAAATAGCAGACAGGACATTTGATGACATTGAGACAATACCAGATGACTATGATAATGAATATAAGGATTACAAACAGATTGACAATAAAACAGCAATGCGATTGACATATCCTGATGTAATTGAAAATAACGAACTATTAAAACAATACGCAAATAAAATACTTTCTGGTTATAGTCCTGAGGATCAGCAGTTTGCGCTCAACTACTTATCAGAACGAATTATAGTTGGCGAGAAAGATAAAACAAAAAAAATTAGTAATTCTTTAGTATATTTGCAATGGGTTCTAGAAAGCCTTCGCACAAGATCAGACTAATGGGTTATTTTTTAAATAATGTTCAAAACGCTCTTTTTCATCTCTTGCACTGATGCCGGGGTTTGCTACCATGAAAGAATGCACCTTTAATATAACTGTCGCAAGCCACTGTATTTTTTCACCAATTTCATTATTAGTTAGTGAAGAAAAATCATCAATGCTATGGGGTATCAGAGTAGCGGCTGTCTGTATAGATTTCATCGCTAACCAGTTTTCATCTTTTTGTAATTGTTCTAATTCTTCACCTTCAGTCATGACGACTCTCCTCACTAGGTTTGTGATGTTTGGGAAATTGTTGTGCGGGTTATGTTTTCGAAGACTCCCGCGCAACGATGGTAGCACACACGAGGAGAGTCGTCTTTTTGCTTACGACCTCTTTGCTTACTGCAAGGTAAATCAGGTTTCAGTATAGAGTTTAGACAAATGAAACATTTACATGAAAACAATAATAATAGTAATAAGTGGAGTCTGATATGAATGAACCAGACAATCGACTTATCCATCTGAAACAACACATTAGTCATGCGGCAGATGAGTTAGCCAGATCATCGAATACAGATGATAGCCTGGGTTCGCTTATTTATTTAGGCAATCATCACGATTCGGTGCCACGAGAACTCATTACCGATCCGCATTTGGAATCAGGCGAACTACATACATGGATGCTAATGAAGATACAGTTCAATAATCCAGCAATACCGACAAGCATCCCAAGTCAGGATCAATTATCACAACATTTAAAATGCTCAAGACCAGTTGTTAGTCGGTATCTACAGGTATTACGTGCATTGCGCTGGATCACGTTGTGCGAAACCGTAAGAGACGCTAAGGGTCAATACAAAGGTCGCATCTATGCACAGCATGACAAGCCTCTAAGTCTGGCTGACACATTGTTTCTTGATTCAACCTACATAGAATTTTTAGAATCGCCAAGCAAAATTGAATCATTGAAACGCTTACGACTAATCAAGTCATCCATATTGATGCACATGGATTATCAGGTAATCAAAGGTGTGGCTTTTGAATCCCCAGGAGATCTTGAAGCCGCTACTCAACATCTTCACCTACAGGATAACAACAACAGCCTGGTTACGCATCGAGCCTGCCCTGACACAGTGCTAAATGATAATAATGACATTGACCATGTAAAGGATCTTTACATGGATAAACAAGCTAAAAAACAGCCATGTAAAGATTCTTTACATGGACAAAAGCCCGTCACAGCGCGATTCTCACCATGTAAAGAATCTTTACATGGTCAAAATGACAACCATGTAAACTTTTACATGGTTAATGGTAGTAGTAGTAATAATATAAATATAACTACTACTACTACAAAACAACAACAAATAGAAAAACTTCGTTTTCCGAAAAGCCTGGAAGAAAACCAACGATTAAAACTTTACGCAGCAAAACTTCTGGATCTGTTGTCACAGAACGACCAGCAGTTCGTCCTGGACTATCTTTCTGATCGTCTCAAAGCTGCTAAACAAGGCACTTGCAAGCCTGTGGACGATTTAATTGGCTATCTTCGCTGGATTATTACAAACAAACAAAACAATACGTTACCACCTAGTTCCTTTGGAATCAGAGATTCTTTAAGTGACACCCCTGCTAAACCAGCAGAGTGGGAAGTTCAAAAAGAGTCGCCTGAAGAAGTTGATAAAAACCATAAGCAGAGTATGCGAAAACTTGAGGAGCTTAAAAAAGCGATTCGGGTGTAGGGTTGACTTATACAGGTGGTGGGACTCCCACCACTTGAATAAAGCAGAGAAAAAATTGGGAGTCAAAATTTTTTGCAGAGACAGAATGTTAGGGTAATCATAATGAAAATTCAACACACGGATGAACATACTTTTCTTCTTGATAGCGATATTGAAGTATGGCTTGAGCCAGATGCTTATTGTCCGAGAGTATTTATAAAAAAACCAAAAAATATTAAAAAAAGCCATACAGTATTAAGTCAAACAATGGTGCCATATCAGCAGATTATTAAAGGTGATGAATTTTTATTTATTGAAGACATTGTATACAATTTGTTTCGTAACCCAAAATTCAGTAATGAAGTAAAACTTAAAACTGCAAGACAGTTGAAAGAACTGGCAAAAAAGATGGAAAAAATGATTGAGGAAAGAATTGAAGAAGACCAGTTGGACGATGAATATTTATGGCGTGATTATCCACCGTGATTACCTCATCGACAATGAATTCAGGTGCTGGGAGTTCAAGCACTATTAATTATAAACGAAATTAAAAATAACAGGTAGGCGAACAATGGCTACAGACAAAATAAAAACAACAACAGTGAAAGTAAAAAAGAAGACTGCCCCAAAGAAAAAAACAACAGCATCGCGTTTGGTGACACACATTAAACCAAAAGCAGTTGAGAAGAAAATCGATTACAGCTCCGCTGAATACGATGCCGCATTTGAAGAGGAAGACAAACCACTGCCGCCTTCACATGAAGATAATGCTGATGCGCTGGTGATGCCTAATCTGGTCTCTAATCGACCAGGGCCATTGCGTACCAGAGGTAATATTATATTGCATACGCGATCTGCTCACCGGCTGTTTTATGGTCGCCAGAAGAATGTAGCAGAAGGTCTGCAACCGATTACCGGACTGGTGCGGTTTGCGTTGAACATGAATCAACTATCAACCCTTGCGGCAAATAATGATCCTTATGCTGATGCAACGTTATTGACTGTTGAAGATAAATTATCTGTGACAAAAAAATATGTGGCGATGTGTATTAAAGAACTGGAGCAGGTGCTTGATGATATGGAAGACATTACGATTGATTTCCACCAATCCATTAAACCGATTGAAGTACCGCTG
>JAFLJY010000270.1 GCA_022712755.1 Gammaproteobacteria bacterium | reverse complement strand
TGGTGATGGTCCTAATAAGCCAGCATGTATAGCATTGGCTGAAAAGTATAATAAAGATATTAGGTTTATGAAAGTCACACCCGATGCTGTGCCTGAAGTCCAATTAGAAGCAGATGTGTTATTGCTTCCATTAAAAAAAGGGGTCGCTGAAACAGCTTTGCCTTCAAAAATGACAGCTTATATGTTTTCCTCGAAACCTATTATTGCTTGCGTTGATATAGATAGTGAAGTTGCCGAAATAATAAATGAAAATAAATGTGGTTGGGTTGTTGAGCCGGAAAATGAACAAAAACTAATAAAATGCATGATAGAAGCTGTAGGTACTGATATAACTGAGTTAAGAAAAATTGGAAGCAATAGCCTGGATTTTGCTAAAAAACGACTTTCAAAAGACATTAATCTAAAAAAACTTGTAAATGTTATTTTAGATATAAAGAAAGAGTTCTCGAAATGTTAAAGAGAATTTACATGTCGCCCCTGGGTTATTTGATATCACTTATTATGAATGCAGTATCTTTTTTGCAACAGCCATTTATGGTGTATGGGTTTTATAATCGTGTTCAGAAAAAATTTATGAAAAATACACGGATTAGTTCATCAACCAAATTTATTAGTAAACATAATTTGGATATTGGAGATAATGTTTGGATTGGACATTTTTGTGTAATTGATGCAAGCAATAAAATAAAAATCGGAACTGGCGTTCAAACTGGATCTCATGTTTCTATTTATACTCATAGTAGTCATATTTCAGTCAGGTTGCTGGGCAAATCATACTTGTCAAGTGATAAAAGAGTTGGATATGTTAAGGGTAGTGTTTCTATAGGTGATTTTGCTTTTATTGGAGATTCTACTATTGTTTTTTCTGGTGTAAGTATCGGCAAAGGTTGTTTAATAAAAGCAGGTTCAATTGTTACCAGGTCTATGCCTGAATTTTCGGTTGTTGCTGGGATACCTGCGAAAGTGGTAGGTAGTGTTTTAGATATTGATGATAAATACCTAACTGACCCATCTGTTAAAGAGTCATATTTTGCTCCTGAGATTATAGCCAATAAATCTTGTGGAAATTTGGGTAATTATGAAAAATAATTTATTTTTGCCATTTGCTCTCCCAGATATAGGTGAAGAAGAGATTGCAGAGGTAGTCGATTCTTTAAAATCTGGTTGGGTAACTACAGGGGCAAAAACAAAAAAATTTGAACAGGATTTTGCTGAGTTTGTTGGTGAAAACATTGATGCTGTTGCTGTAAATTCTGCCACTGCTGGGTTACATCTGGCACTTGAGGCAATTGGAATTGGTCTTGATGATGAGGTGATCACTACATCCTATACCTTTACCGCAACTGCAGAAGTTATACGTTATCTGGGCGCAAACCCTGTTTTTGTCGATGTTGATCCTATAACGTTTAATATTGATATTTCAAAGATAGAGTCAGCGATAACATCACGGACTAAAGCAATAATCCCTGTTCATTTTGCAGGTCTTGCATGTGATATGGATAGTATTATCGATATAGCTAAACGCCATAATCTTAAGGTTATCGAAGATGCTGCTCATGCACTGCCAGCACGATATAAAGGAAATTTGATTGGCTCATTACAAACAGATGCTACAGTTTACAGTTTCTACGCAACTAAAACCATAACAACAGGCGAGGGAGGTATGATTGTCACCCGTGACAGGGATATAGCTAAACGCTGTAGAGTGATGCGGCTGCATGGCATTAGTAAAGATGCTTTTGATCGTTATTCATCAACAAAGCCTGCATGGCATTATGAGGTGGTGGCACCTGGATATAAATATAATATGACTGATATCGCTGCCTCAATGGGAATACACCAGCTAAGAAAAGCCGAAGGATTTCAGTTGCGTCGCCAGAAGCTTGCTACATTTTATGATCATGAGTTAGAAGGGTTGCCGATAATATTACCACCCCATGCCCCTAAAGGGGATCTACATGCCTGGCATCTGTATGTGATTCGTTTAACAGACGATGTGTGCGTTTCACGTGATGATTTTATCCGGCAGATGGCTGATAAAGGTATTGGTTGTAGTGTGCATTTTATTCCCCTGCATTTACATCCCTATTGGCGTGATACTTATGCACTAAAACCTGAAGATTTTCCTCATGCCCTTTGTTCATACGAGCACGCTGTGAGTTTGCCACTCTATACCAAAATGACTGATGCTGATGCTTCAAGAGTAGTTGCGGCAATAAAAACGGTGCTTTCTGGTCGATGATAGCTAAGAGAATATTTGACCTCGTTTTTGCGATACCTGGATTGCTTATTTTGATGCCAGTGTTTGTTGTAGTTGCCGTATGGATAAAAATGGACTCTTCTGGCCCTGTTTTTTTTAGACAGCAGAGAGTAGGAAAATCTGGTCAACTATTTAGTATTTATAAATTTCGGACGATGGTTGTAAATGCTGAATCTATGGGGGCAAAAGTTACTGTTGGGGATGACCCTCGCATAACACAAAGTGGAAATTTTCTGAGGAAATATAAGCTAGATGAGTTGCCGCAGCTATTTAATGTTTTGACAGGGGATATGAGTTTGGTAGGACCCAGACCTGAAGTTCCTGAGTATGTGGAGTACTGGCCTATTTCTGTTCGAGATTTGGTGCTATCTGTTCCCCCGGGAATTACAGATTTTGCTTCAATAGAGTTTCGTAATGAAAATGAGCTCCTGGAAGATGTTTCTGATCCAGTAGATACCTATGTAAGGGATATTTTACCTATAAAGCTGAGGTATTATGAGAGGTATGTTAGAGAGCGAAGCATCTGGTTAGACTTTCGTTTGGTTCTAAGGACAATTGCCATTGTTTTCAAATAGGGTTATGGTGCGTATTTTGCTCATTCCAATCATCTATTCTGGTATGGGTTGATCAGGATAGTGTGTCTTATGGTTATCAAATACATTAAAATCTTTGAAGCTATTTATGAGCGCGAGCATACCTCAGGCTTTCGCTAGTTACATGGATCATTTGGTGTCAACTGGCGTATGACCGAAATGCAGGCACCAATCGGGCGAATTCAATTAAAACGCATGAAGATTTGGACGCAGAAACGCCAGTCTAATGCCAATAAAATTTGGCACTGTGGACGTAAATTTGATTTATTACGAGTTCCAGAGGTTCCTGGCTATATTGAACATGCGGCTTACAAATGTTATATGTTTGTGCGCCCTGAAAAATTAAAAAAAGGCTGGACTCGTGATCGCATCATGGGTGAAATTACTAAATTAGGTGTGCCTTGCTTTTCAGGTTCTTGTTCTGAGGTTTACCTGGAAAAAGCTTTTGATAATACAGGCTGGCGACCTGAAGAGCGATTGCCGGTTGCAAAGGAGTTGGGTGAGGTTAGTTTGATGTTTTTAGTGCACCCAATATTGACTCAGGACGAAATAACAAAAACAACAGATGCTATTCAGAAGGTAATGATTAAAGCAAGTATTGCCAGCGAGAATTAGAGATGCCCTTAAATAGAAGGTTAGCCAATCCTTACTGCCTTTGTTTGTCACCCATGGAAAAGTAAGTAGTTTGTTTTCATCATTACAGGTAGATAGCTCCAAAGCGCGTGATTTGCTTGGCTGGAAGCCAGTGATTACCATGGATGAACAGTTGAAAAAAATTGCAAAAGTGTATTTGAATAAAAAGGGGCTTTGTTAAAATATTTGATTGTCGTGCTGCTAATGCCAAATATTGACAGTGTTGGTGCTTTGATTTGATGTGGCTGAAGTGAAGTGGATCCCAACCATTAGATAGCTTAGTTAATTCTATAAGAGTATCACCCGAGACAGTAAAAGCCACTTGTTGGTTGCCCTGAAGAAAGTCTTCAAGGGATGAAATAGTCTTCAATTCCTCAATTTTCATAATCGTGCTGCATATTCTGGCTCAACATAATCATTCTCATTGACGTGATTATGAGCAATTTGAGACTCATTTCATATTGGTTTGACGGTATGAACTTTTATGTGCTAAGTTTGTGCACTTAGAACACATAAATTTATTTTGGAGCACATGTGATGAATATTACTCTTTCCGCTGATGCTAAGTTGATAAAAAAAGGGCGGGAATATGCGAAGGCGCATAATACATCTTTGAATCAACTTGTTAGAGATTTTCTGCGTAGGGTTACGGGTGGTAGTGATGTAGAAAAAGCAGCTGATGAATTTCTGAATTTAGCTAAGACTATGCCCGGATACTCTGAAAATGGATTTAAGTTTTCCAGGGATGCGATTTATGACCGCAATAACAACGGATGAACCTGTATTTTATTGATACTAATATTATTGTTTATGCTAATGATGCGCGTGATAAGAAAAAACAGGCAAAAGCATTGGAGCTTATAGCCTGGCATATGAAATCCTGTACAGGAGTGATTTCTACCCAGGTATTACAGGAGTATGCTCATGTCGCGCTGAATAAGTTACATCAGCGGCAGGATGTAATTCTTAGGCAATTAGTTCTATTGGAAGAGTTGAATGTTGTTCAGCAAAGCCCCGCATTGATAAGAAGAGCTGTTGAGCTAAAAGCTATTTATCAGATCAGCTTCTGGGATGCCTGTATTGTCGGTGCGGCAGAATATGCAAACTGCCATGTTATTTTATCTGAAGATATGAATACGGGTCAGTTCTACTCTGGAATGATTATGGAAAGTCCATTTGACTGATTAGAGCTGGAAATTAAGGGGAAATACGGCTTAATTTGCCAGGTTATTCATTACGATAAAAAGGCTATTTTACTTCCTGTGCCTGTCAGTTTAATGAAGTTTGCCGCTAAGTTATTAGGGAAATCTGATGTAGCTGATCGTTTATTAGGGTCGTTACAGGTGGATAGTTTGATTTGTTAGGTTGGATACCAGTAATTACCATGGATGAGCAGTTAAGGAAAATCGCCAAACTGGATAAAAGACACTAAAGAGTTATTGTTGTATAATCGTATAAAAGACAACATGAAGGCGATAACATGACAATTAAAGTAGGCATAAGAGAATTAGCTAGAAATTCGAATATTTTATCAGGGCATGATTATATTGATGTCGAGGATAAAAAAACGCATGAATATAAGGGATTGTTTGTTTCTCCTAAATATGCTGATGAATTTAAAAGATTTTTAAAAGATAAAAGATCTAAAGAACTTCAACAGCAACTTGATGAAATTGATAAGTTTGCTGGTAAAGGAAGAGTGCATGAAAGATTTAATAGCTTAACAGGAAGTGAAATTAGAGAAAAGATTGCTAAGGAAAAACATGGCAAGTACTAAAATATTTTTTGATATAAATATAGTTTTAGATATTATTGATCCAATGAGGTCGCATCATAGTAAAGCAAAAGAATTATGGAAAATATTGGTAACTAATAAAAGTCAGATTTTAATTAGTGAGGATATGTTAAGTACAATTTTTTATATAAATAAAGATAATAAATATACTTTAGAGTTTTTTCAAATTATACAAAAAAGGTGGCAAATAGTTCCATTTGGAAAGAATGTAATTAAAAATGCAATCGATTTATCTATAAAAAATAATTTAGACTTGGAAGATGTTTTGCAGTGCTTATGCGCCAAAGAAAATGATTGTGCAGTATTCATTACCAATGACAATAAATTTTATGATTGTGGTTTACCCGTTCAGAAGGTAAATAAATTTTTACAGTCATCGCTATAGTGCTGAAAATGAAAAGATTGTTTGATCTGATTTTGGCAGTTATTGCCTCCTGTATTCTTATCGTACCAATAATAATTGTCGCACTATGGGTTAAATTAACGTCCAAAGGTCCAGCTTTATATTGGTCTGACAGGGTGGGTATTAATAATACAATTTTTAAAATGCCCAAGTTTCGCAGTATGAAGATTGATACCCCTGCTGTAGCAACGCATCTACTGCAAGATCCTAAAAGTTTTTTAACCCCGATTGGTGATTTTCTTCGTAAATCAAGCCTAGATGAATTGCCTCAACTATGGTGTATTTTGAAAGGTGATATGAGTTTTGTCGATCCGCTTGTTTAACCAGGATGACCTGGTGGCGTTACGCACAAAGCATGGCATACATAAGCTAGTACCCGGATTAACCGGCTGGGCGCAGGTTAATGGTCGGGATGAATTACCCATCCCTGAAAAAGTGGCTGTAGAAGTTGAGTACCTGCAAAAAAAATCCTTCTGGTTTGATCTTAAAATATTATGGATGACATTTTTAAAAGTTGTGCAACGAGCGGGTGTGACGCATTAGTCGTGTTGCATTAATAAAGGTGAAATAGCTTTTGATAATACGCCCTGGAGACCTGAAGAACGTCTGCCGATTGCAAAGAAGTTAGGCGAAAGGTGATTCCTATGAAAATTATATATTATGAAGAAGATACATTATTTATCGAGTTCCAAAAAGGTCAAATTGTTCGCGATGAGTCATTAAGCTGGAATATAAATGTAGCTTATACAAGTGATGGAATAGGCGAGATAACGATTCTAGATGCTCAAAAAAATGGCCTTTATCCATTACAAATCGAAAAAGTTCTTTCAGATGTTGCCTGATGGGTGGTAGGGGGCAATCGTAGTCAAGTTGAGCGTAACAAATAAGATGCTGATAATTACCGTTTATAGAGATGAATGAAATGACAACATTAATTTGTGATATTTGTGGCAAAGATGGGGCGCATATTCGCCAAATAACTCGAAGTTACGGAAAAAAAAGCAACCTTCTCGTAATTGAAAATGTACCAACTGTAAATTGCCCGTATTGTGGTGAAAGTTATTTGACGGCAGAAACCATGCATGAAGTAGCGCGAATCAAAATGCACAGAAAGGATTTTGCTGCTGAGCGACCGGTGTCAGTAGCAAAATTTGCATAGTCAACTATTGGGTTGGAAAGAGTCAGGAGTTTACTATTTACTCGCGAGCTACGGTGCTAGTGATGCCATGGTGCCATTTTATCAATGTTTCAATAAAGGCAGATTTAATACCAGGCAGTATGTCCGAGCTTTGGGGTAAAAATGTCTCTTTCATTCATCTAAAGTTTGCATTACAATAAGTTATAACAATGTTAAACTTTTTATAGGTGTAATCATGAAGACCACTATCAGAAATATAGGTAATTCGCGGGGAGTGATAATTCCTGCTGCGTTTTTATCTGAGGCCGGGTTGCAAAATGAAGTTGAAATCATTCTTAAAGACAAAGCCATTATTATTGAACCCATTAAAACAGAACCCCGAAAAGACTGGTTTAATACTTATCAGCTTGAAGTAGATGAAGATGCCTGGGATGGCTTTATTGCCTTACCCGGTGAAGATCAGGAATGGGAATGGTGAAACGTGGTGAGGTTTATTGGGTCGATCTGGATCCAACGAGAGGAAGTGAAATTCAAAAAATACGCCCTTGTTTAATTGTTTCACCTGATGATATGAATAAAGTGTTGCCACGTATCCTGGTAGCACCGATTACCAGTAAAGGGCAACCACTGGGCTGTCGCCCTGTTGCGAAGTTTAGAGGTAAGGAGGCAAGAATTTTACTGGATCAGATCCGTAGTATTGATAAGCTTAAACTTGGCAAAAAAATGGGTAAAATTCCCCTGGCAGTTTGGCATCGTGTTTTGCTGGATATGTTGGCGTAGTGTTTGTTTTGATTCTGCTAATTGTGACCATGCTTTCGAAAAAAAGCACCTTGATTACTGTCATTAGTCCAGCCATGATGTATTTTCTTACTATTAGCAAAAAATAAAAAAAAGCAAAAAATAGGGGTCATGTTGCTTTCTTCATAATACTTTTTCATAACAGGAATGTGACGTGGGGTTATGCTTTTGGCTTTTGTGATTCTACTGATTCTGGTGTAATGCAGATTATAAGGACAATAGGAAAAACCTGGCGATCAGTTCATGGCCAGCTGTTCTGACGCGATTTGCCCACTATACGGCAAGTGCTCAGTTTTTTGTTTTCAGGAAGTATCGCCAGGCTTTAAGTGCGTAGACGAGTTCATCAGGGCGGGTGCCGGATTCGATGTGAATCTGTCGTAATGCCCAGCTTGCAGTTTGTTCGGAAACAAGTGAGTTGTTACTGTTAACAGCTACCCATGCAATGATGCCAAGGAGTTTATTGGGCAGTTGTATACCAGTCTTGCTCTGCACCGTAATGGTGAGCCATTGATTAGCAAGCTTGTAGATCTCGTGTATTTGCTTTGTTTGCGTCTGCTTTGATGTCGCAAATGTTGCGTCGGCATCGATTGCTGTTTGCATTGCAGCCAATAACCAGAAGATGTCTTCAGCAAGATTAAAAGCCTGCCCCAGGCCATCATCGCTGCGTGAGTGATAGAGCCGGGTGTCTAGCAGGTGGTGGCTCATCAGGTAACGGAGGGTATCGGCTGCCGTTTTAACAAGTGCAGGATCTCCTGTTAGCCTGCCTGTTTCTATTAATGCAATCGTCGCCTGCGCATTGCTGTCGGTACGTTTGATTCTATCCAGTGCGGGTGCGCTAGTCGCTACTCTGTTCAATGTGTAATAATCCTCATCAGAGACCTGTGCCTGGAAGAAACCTCCCACTTTTTCATCCCATAATACGCGTTGCAGGTAGTCACTGCTGCGCTGTGCTGCTGAGGTGAATTTAGCATTGTTGTACTGTTTTCCTGCTTGTGCAAACCAGTAAATGAGCCAGGTATTTGCATCGAGTAGCTTGGCGGTTTCTAAATGTTTATCACTTCGGTGCGGATCTCGAAAATAGAAAAAGCCGCCGTGTTTGCTGTCGTAAAGATTATCAAGGGTTGCCTGTGCAGCGCGTTTTGTGCGTTCCGGCCACAGATTATGTTCGAGGCTAAAAGCCCAGGCCAGTGGTGCAGAGCGTTTTAGCGCTGCGCCACTGTCCAGGATGCCGCTGAATGTTCCTGTTGTCGGGTCATACAGGTTTTCAAGGTGTTCTAGCCAGTGAGTAAGGAAGTTTTGATAGGAATGTGCGTCCAGGCTACTTACATGTGTCAGAATTTCTGTTGGCGGTGAATGCTGAACTATCTGCATGTCGATTACCTGTTGCAGGGTATGTTGCATGTCTGGCGGATTCAGGATGCCGGGTAGGCGTGCCAGTAGCTTGCCCTGATGAGAAAGAATGACGGTGAAGGGCAGGCCGAAACCCCTGTATTTATCGATTAGGTCGGGGCGTGCATCATAGTTGACCAGTACCGGAGTATAGTGCTGTTTGATGGTATTGATTATTTGACGATTGCCCAGTGTGTCACGCTCATAGACATAACACCAGCTACACCATGGGGCATGGAAGTAGATGAATGCGGGTTGCCCGGTAGCAGCAGAATGTGACAAACCTTTGTCATAACTTTTTATCCAGCTGATATTTTCAAAACCGAAAGCGGTGCTTGCGTTCAGCAGTAGGCCTGCAATAAGACACAGTAAGATATTATACAGCCTGAAAGACATCATTATTATGCTCTTCAGAATTAAAAGTAGACCCTTAAATATTAACGCCAGATTTAGTGTATGAAAAGGCTGTCCGTGTTTGTGAATTCTGTTTTTAGCCTGTTGGACTAAGTATTATCTGCAGCTTTGTCCTTCATGTTTTCGTAACTTCTCAATAAGTCGTGGCAGTATATAATTTAGAGACGCGCCGTGAATACGTCCGCATGTTGATCAAAGCGGGGCTTGACGGTAGCATCCGACCACCATGGATGGCGGAAGTGCAGGTTTTGCAGGAGCAAAAACCTGCCATGCTACCGACAGTCTCAAAACCATATACTGCCACGACTTATTGAGAAGTTACATGTTTTCTTCATAAAGCGGTTCATCAATTAACCGTGTCTTCCTGAAGATCTTCGTCATTAAATAAATCTTCGTCATCAAAAAGTTCATCTTCGTTGAAGTGTTGAGGTGGGTTGCCATCATAAATTAAAAATTCACGCCGCAGTAAAGAGGCATCACGTACAAAGGCATATTTATCAGGGACTGTGTCCAGTATGTTGCTGGCACCTATTAATCCGGCGCGTAAATCAATATATTTAATGGTTAATGTGACCAGGCTTTGGTTTAATGTTTGACGCTTGAAGATAGGATCAAAATAGGTCCAGTCAACGGCAAGACCTGCGGTATCACGTATTGTCAACGAGCCAAGAAATGGCAGCACAAGATAAGGGCCGCTGTCTATGCCCCAGACAGCCAGTGTTTGCCCGAAGTCTTCATCGTATTTGGGCAGGTTCATGTCTGATGCAAAATCAATTAAACCTAATAAACCAAAAGTAGTGTTAAACACGAAACGTGCCGATGTCGCCGTCGCTTCGGTAAATTTAAATTGCAGTAACTGGTTAAAGAAAACAACAATGTCATCAACATTACTAAAGAAGTTGCTTACGCCTTTGCTGGCAAAGTCAGGCATTATAAAGTTGTAGCCTTTAGCGACAGGTTTTAATGCGTACTTATCAAAACCTTCATTAAACTCAAACATGCTGCGGTTAAAACTTTCAAAGGGGTCATCCGGATTGGGCGGTCCTTCAATCGTTGCGCAGCCACTGCTTAATAAAACTGCAATAAAAAGTAAAAAGCGTTGTGAAAAAATACGATAGTGGCTAAAATTTTTCATTTTTCATTTTTCATTTATGTCCATGGATGGACGGCCATGTTTGCATTATGGCGCAAGGAGCCAGGAAGGCGGTGCGATTTTCATTATTCATTATTTTTTTGGTGCATCATATCAAAAGCAAGCTGTGCAACATTCTTTGTGCCGTTGCCACCGCCCAATTGCTGACGAATTAAAGAGAGTTCATGTTTCATCGCTTCATAGTATTTTTTGTCATTTAATAATCGTAAAGCCTCGCTTGCAATATCAGCAGGGATGGCATTTTGTTGAATAAATTCTTTTACAATTTCTTTGCCGGGAATAATATTAACCAGCCCGATGTGTTTGAGACTGACCATCCTGCTTAATATGTAATGACTTAAGGCGGCAACTTTGAAAACAATGACCATGGGCACTTCCAGTAAACTGATTTCCAGTGTCGCCGTACCTGATGCGCTGAGTATAACGTCACAGGATTGAATGACATCATAAAAGGGTGCTTTGCTGGTGGTGACAGATAGCCTTTTCATGTCGGAATGAAAAGGCGCAAGGTTTTCTTGTTTGATTGTGCTGGCAATCGGTAATACAAATTGAATGTCGGGTTTGTCTTTTTTTATCAGTTTTGCCGCTTCAAGTAATATTGGAAGCACACGTTTTATTTCGCCACTGCGACTACCCGGAAACAGTCCCATAGTGGTTTTATCAACGATTTTTAATTGTGCTCGTGCCTGCTGTCTGGTTTTGTCAGCGATGACTTCGTCAGTAAGTGGATGCCCGGTAAAGGTCACAGGCACATCGGCATCTTCATACAGCTTTTTTTCAAACGGCAAAATAACCGCCATATGATCGACGATTTTCGCCATCTTGTAGACACGTTTCGGTCGCCATGCCCAGACCTGAGGGCCGATATAAAACAGCACTTTTACGCCTTGTTGTTTGGCGTAGGCCGCCAGTTTCTGGTTGAACTCCTGATAGTCAACAAGAATGAGTAAGTCGGGTGAGTTTTGTTTGATATAGTCTTGCAGGCGAACCAGTTCAGCTTTAATGCTTCGGTATTTAAGCAATACTTCAACCAGTCCAACAACCGCCATCTTGTCGATGTCGGTGAGTATTTCAACACCCGCATGGCGCATTTTTTCACCACCCATGCCAACAAATTTTATCTGACTGTCGAGTTTTTTAATTTCCTCAATCATACGTGCAGCATGGGCATCACCGGAGGCTTCGCCTGCGCTAATGAGAATGCTTTTGTTTTTTGGACTGGTGTTTTTTGTGCTTAAAGTCATTCCTGGAGTCACTGCTGTCTCGTTATTTTTTTGCGCCGCCAGAATTGTACTGGGTTATGATAGGTGTTTATTTTTTAGAGAGCGGAATTTTACCTGAATGAAAATAACATTGTCGGATGAATTACCCGTTATCAACGGTTTGCTGGCGGGTACGGATGAAGCGGGGCGTGGCCCGCTAGCAGGGTGTGTAGTGGCGGCTGCGGTCATCCTTAATCCTGAAATGCCCATTGATGGGCTGGATGACTCCAAAAAACTCACCGCAAAAAAACGCCAGTTTCTGGCAGGCGAAATAAAACAAAAAGCCCTGTCGTGGGCTGTGGTCAGTATCTCTCCTCAGCAAATTGATGAAATGAATATTTTACAGGCATCACTGACTGCCATGAAAGCGGCGGCTGAAAAGTTATCCATTCGTCCTGACCATGTTTTTGTTGATGGTAATAAAACGCTGGTTGATTGTTTTTGTGGCAACACGGCGATTATCAAGGGCGATTCGCGCGTTGCTGAGATAAGTGCCGCTTCTATCCTGGCAAAAGTCGAGCGTGATGCACAAATGCTACAACTACATAAACAATATCCTGAGTATGGTTTTGATAAACATAAAGGCTATCCCACCAAAGCGCATCGTGAAATTTTAACTGTCATCGGTCCGTGCCCAGAGCACCGTCGAAGTTATGCGCCGGTGCGAGAGGTTTTGCAGGTAATAAGGTAGTTTTTCCATCCTTTGGTTCGTTAACGGCACTTCCGTGTGCCACTGCTCAATAACCTGTGGTGGTGCTTGATTTTGAGACTGTCGGTAGCATGGATGCTACCGTCAAGTCTACAGGGAGGTATCTACGGCGTGTCTCAAAATTAAGTACCGCCATGGGTTATTGAGAAGCTACACAATAATAGGACAAGTGCAGTAAAAATATTTTTTATTGATGATAGTTATTAGCTGTTTAGCTGGGGTCGATTTGCTAAACTAAAAAGCCATCCACTCACAGCCATACAATAAGACAACGGTGACAGACCAGAAGACAGCGCAGCCAGGATTCATCCACCTGAGAGTACACACAGAATACTCGCTGGTAGACGGGGTTGTACGCGTTAAACCGTTGATGGCAGCTCTGTCGGAAAATAGTGACTCGCCTAATAGTATGCCGGCGGTCGCCTTAACCGATCAGAGCAATTTATTTGCCATGGTTAAGTTTACCCGTGCTGCGCTTGCAGCAGACATTAAACCGATCATTGGTGTTGATGCGCTGGTGCGCCATAGTGACGACCAGGAAGCGCCTTTCCAGATGGTATTGCTGGCACAAAATAAAACCGGTTATCTTAATCTTTCTAAACTCATCTCTAAAAGTTATCTTGAAGGTCAGCACCGTGGCGTGCCGATAATACAGGCACAATGGATAGAGCAGAATGCAGATGGCATTATTGCCTTATCAGGCGGCCGCAACGGCGACATTGGCCGCGCCTTATTGTCTGGGCAAACCGATCTTGCGCAGTTGCGGCTGCAACAATGGCTAAGCTGTTTTAATAACCGCTTTTATATAGAGCTACAACGTACAGGCCGCGAAAACGAAGAAGCTTATATCTGCGATGCCGTTGACCTTGCCATTAAATTTGATGTGCCGGTGGTGGCAACCAATGATGTGCGTTTTCTAAAAGCAGATGAATTTGATGCGCACGAAGCACGCGTCTGTATACACGATGGTCGCACCCTGGATGATCCGCGCCGCCCGAAAAATTACAGTGAACAACAATATTTGCGCAGCAGTGAAGAAATGCAGGTGTTGTTTGCTGATATTCCTGAAGCATTGGCCAATACCGTTGAAATTGCCAAACGCTGTAATCTTGAAATTCAGTTAGGTAAAAGTGTTTTACCGCAATTTCCGATTCCTGAAGGTGAAACCGAAACCAGCTATTTTTGTCGGGTATCGCGTGAAGGGCTGGAGCAACGCCTTAAAGTTTTGCTTGATGATAGTAGCGATGATTATGCCCAGCGGCGTAAAGAATATGAAGAACGTTTGCAGATCGAGCTGGACGTTATCAACAACATGGGTTTTCCTGGATATTTTTTAATTGTTGCTGATTTCATCCAGTGGTCAAAAGATAATGATATTCCTGTTGGTCCGGGTCGTGGCTCGGGTGCGGGTTCGCTGGTGGCTTATGCCTTAAAAATTACTGATCTCGACCCATTGCAATTTGATCTGCTGTTCGAACGTTTTTTGAATCCAGAACGCGTCTCACTGCCGGATTTTGACATCGACTTCTGCATGGAAGGGCGCGACCGGGTAATTGATTACGTGGCGCAAAAATACGGTCGTGATAGCGTTTCACAGATTATTACCTATGGCACCATGGCGGCAAAAGCGGTGGTGCGTGATGTCGGTCGCGTCATGGGGCAGCCTTACGGTTTTGTTGACCGCCTCGCCAAAATGATCCCGTTTGAAATAGGCATGACACTGACCAAAGCACTGGCAGAGTCGGAAGACCTGAAAGCGGCTTATGAAAACGAAGAAGAAGTGACCATGTTGCTTGATATGGCGTTGTCACTGGAAGGACTGGCAAGAAATGCGGGAAAACATGCTGGTGGCGTGGTTATTTCGCCCACCGTATTGACGGACTTCAGCCCGCTTTATTGTGAAGAAGGTGGTCATAGCATTGTTACTCAGTTTGATAAGGACGATGTCGAGGCCGTTGGTCTGGTTAAGTTTGATTTTCTGGGGCTGCGCACCCTAACCATCATCGACTGGGCAGTGAAACACGTTAACCGACGTCGCAGTTTGGTGGGTGAAGAATTATTAGTTATTGAGCAGTTGCCACTGGACGATAAAGCCACCTTTGTTTTGTTACAGGCGGCCAATACCACTGCGGTATTTCAGCTTGAGTCGCGTGGCATGAAGGATTTAATAACCCGCTTATGCCCTGACAGTTTTGAAGACATTGTGGCATTGGTGGCGCTGTTTCGGCCCGGTCCGTTAGGGTCTGGCATGGTCGATGATTTTATCAATCGTAAACATGGTCGTGCGGAAGTGGATTATTTTCACCCGGATCTTGAGGTGGTATTAACACCGACTTACGGTGTTATTTTGTACCAGGAACAGGTCATGCAAATCGCCCAGGTGCTGGCAAATTACACCCTCGGTGGAGCCGATATGTTGCGCCGTGCCATGGGCAAGAAAAAGCCCGAAGTTATGGCCGAGCAGCGTGAGTTGTTTATGCAAGGTGCGGTCGCTCGTGATGTCGATGCAAAATTGGCAGCTCACATCTTTGATTTGATGGAAAAATTTGCCGGCTACGGCTTTAACAAATCTCACTCAGCGGCTTATGCTTTACTGTCATATCAAACCGCATGGTTAAAAGCGCATTATCCAGCAGAGTTTATGGCGGCGGTGTTGTCTGCCGATATGGACAATACCGATAAGGTGGTGGGGTTGATTGAAGACTGCCATCAACAAGGGGTAAAAGTCCTGCCGCCCAATATCAATCAGTCCGGTTATCAATTCAGCGTACCGGATGAAAAATCCGTGCTTTACGGTCTGGGTGCGTTAAAAGGGGTGGGCGAAGCCGCGCTTGATGGCATCATAGCTGAGCGCGAGAGTCATGGTGAGTTTACTGATCTCTATGATTTTTGCCGGCGCAGTGATACCCGTAAAGTCAACCGGCGGGTGATGGAAGCCTTAATAAAATCCGGTGCCATGGATTCATTAGGGCCTAACCGAGCCAGTTTAACCGCTAGCCTGAGCAATGCTGTGCAGCTGGCTGAACAAAACCAGAAAAATGCCAGCGTCGGTCAACATGACATGTTTGGCTCATCAGAAGAGCCCGATGCACATGCCAGTGTTCACATTGTAGAAGTTGACGACTGGAATGATGAAACCCGGCTAGCCAATGAAAAAGAAACCCTGGGTTTATATCTAACCGGTCACCCGATTTCACGATACGAAAAAGAATTAAGACGTTTTACCGAATGCCGTTTTTCAAAAGTGCCGGGTCTTGTGCCTGAGAATGAAAGAGGCGGTCAGGGAGGTGGCGGCCAAGGTGGCGGCTATGGTTACCGTAAGAAAAATAAAACCCAATATTGTCTTGCTGGTTTATTAATCGGCATGCGTGTGCGAAAAACAAAAACCGGCAGCAAAATTGTTACCGGTGTGCTTGATGATAGAACCGCACGCATAGAAGTGGTTTTATATGAAGAGGTTTATCAGCAGTACAGCAGCGCGCTAGTCAAAGACAAAGTCTGTGTGGTTGTCGGCAGTGTTAGTTACGATGACTTTAATGCTGCTTATTCCGTTAATGCAAGCACAGTTTACAGCATGACCCAGGCAAGAGAAAAATTCGCCCGCGGCCTGCAAATAAAACTGGATAAAAGCAAAGCTAATGGTAGTTGGTCGGATGCGACTATTACGCAACAATTAACCGAGGTGTTACATACCTATAGACAGGGAAACTGCCCGGTAAACATCGAGTACAACAGTGGTAGTGATGTGTCGCAGTTTGTTCTTGGTGAAGAGTGGAATGTCAGGCCCTCTGATGATTTACTAATTCGGCTGGATAAGCTGTTTGGTTCTGAGCATGTAGAGATGATGTACTGATAAAGCAGTGAGTAGTGGCACATGGAAGTGCCGTTTACGAACCTAAGGATGGAATAATGAATAGTATTCAATATTCACTTGCCAGTATGACTGCCAACGTGGTGCATCAGGATAATTACAGTTATTAATGTAAAACGGCTAATCGCAGAGCGTGTATTTTCTGTAAATTTTATAAAAGCATTATGGTAGTATGTTTGCAATAATGTTGTCATTACTAAGCAGGAGAGCAACCAATGAAGTTAATCAGCTGTAATACCATGCGTGAGGGAATTATCGTGTCCCTGTCTTTTTTAGTAGTAGGTGGCGGTCTGGTATTTCTTGCCCAAAGCATTTTGCCAAATGTATTCTATCTGCCACAGCTCACAAGTTTACTAGGTATAGTCTGCATTTTATTCGCACCTGTCATCTTAATTGGAACCTTTATAACTACTGTCTTGCCCGGTTCCAAAAAGAAGATGGATGAATGTGATCACTGACTAAGTGTGCAATCAGTTTTAAAACGGCCATATAAAAACGGCCATACTAAAAAGATACTGAAACACTGCTGTAATGTTTATTCCAGCAATCTGTCAGCCTCTCCGACGGGCAGATTAAATTCTTCTTCGATCATTCGGTTCCAGGCTTCGCGTTTAAAAGTTTTCTGATCGGGAACCTTACGATGAACCAGGTTTATGTGGCATTCCACACAGCTCTTGTCTTTTGCGTCCTCTTTATGAACAGCCTCAGTATGCAGGCGAGAACCCAGAATAGCCTGCTTGTTATGGCAGCGCTTGCAGGTTGCAGAACCTCTTTTAATAAACCACTCGCGAGCGCTAAATGCAGCATCAGGAATATGTAACGCATGAATAACAGGGTCATCATAATCAGGCCCAATCAGGCTGCCTTTTATTTGACGAATTAAATCTTTACTACCGACAAAATGATCCCAGGTTGCCTGTAGTACACCCTCTGATACATGACAATCACCACAGCTTGCACGAACTCCGGAAGCAGAATTGTAATGCACTGAATTACGATAGGGAGTAGCCGCTAATTCCATGGAGTGGCAGCCGGTACAAAATTCTTCGGAGCTTGAAAAGTGGTCGAATTCGATTAGTATTAGAATAAAAAATATTCCAGAAAGTCCACCAATTATCAACGCAAATAAAACATGGCGAGTAAGAAAACCGAAAATTTTCCAATGTCTTAACGGTTTCATACTATTGGCCTCCTAAACCATAGCCCAGTATAGGGTTACCTTTTCCGGGTTGTTTTAGCCACTGATGATGCTCATTATCTGTTACATGTTTTTTAATCAGTGCATTGCCCAGTTCTTCACCAGCAGCTTCACGCACCTGAGGGAGAAACTTTGTATAGAAATTACGCCCGACTTCATATATTCCTTCCCACCAGGTATGGTTGGGGCTGGCCATCGCGGCGCCATGTCGTGCTCTTGCGCCCTCGTCATGCCATAATTCCCAGTAGGTGAATTCCAGCGGTTCGTCAAAGGCTAAAGGTGTTAGTTTTTTCTCGCTATAAAGAGCCTGCATAATAGCTTGAGCCGGTTTGCCAAACTTCTCGTTATAAAGTTCCACCACATCATCAAACTGAGTCATGAAGTTTTTCGCAAAAGCTTTGCTATGGCATTCAAGACAAACACTGCTCATGGCCTGTCGACGACGTTCAGGTGATGCTACCGCTTTTACCGTGCCCATGCTGCCATCGAGCTTTGTCATTTTTGAACCTCTTTCTGGTGCTTCCCTTGAGACCGGTAAATTAAGTTTGTCACCATCTTCAAACACCACCAGATAATGTTTTTCTGATACAGGTGTATTAAGTTTCCATGCGTTACGCATACCGACATCGTGAGTGGGCTTTATCTTGCCTGCCGCACCCATGTGACAGGTGACGCAGGTGGGCGCGGCAGAATAGTCTATGCCAGCACGCCACTGGTCACTGTCCAGGTTCATCTTGTCACGCTGCGCCATAAAATGCATGCCATGTTTAGAGGCTTCATAAATTTCACGGTCTGGAGAATCAGGGCCGGAATGGCAGCGCATACAGGCACCAGGATCTCTTGCCTGAGCTTTGGAAAATAGATGGCGTCCATGACAGGAAGTACATGAACCTTTTGAGCCATCGGGATTAATTCTGCCAATGCCGGAGTTAGGCCAGGTTTTTGGGTCCAGTGTACCGTCGCCTTTGACTTTTACTACGGAACCGTGACATTGATCACAGCCGCCGGCAACAATGGCCAGGCCGCCAATATTTTCCAGTGCCGGTATGCGGTTTTGAATTAAAACAGCGGCATTAGCATGAACTGAGCCTTTTTGTTGTTCATATTCAGTAACATGGCATCGTCCACAATCTTTAGGTGAAACAATGGTTGCTATCACCTCACCTTCATGGGTAATTGCATCATCGTCTGCAATGTCGGCCTGATGACAGTCCAGGCAGTTCATTCCAGCTTTACCGTGTGCGCTTTCTTCCCATTGAGTCGCCAGTCCTTTCGAGGATTTTTTGTGGCAGCTGATACATTCTTTACCACCTTCAATGCCCCATTCAGATTTATCCAGGGTGACCTTGCCTGCATTTGCCAGAGAGCAAAAAGCCAGTATTATCGCTGACAGTGTAAGTCTGGAAAAAAATTGCAAAGGAGATGCGGGATGGATACTTGAGGTGAAAATTTTTGTTATTGAATTCATGGGCTGGATCTATTTTATTGTTATAAAAAATCAAAGCAAATCGTAATGTTGCCATTATAAAGAAGTTTTTTTTCACTAGAAAAATAGATTATCTATTTCACACGCTTTTTTTATAACATAGGTTAAATTAACTCTGTAGATATTTATAAAGTGTTGGAGTAAATTTTATTTCCAGTTAATAAAAGAATAAAAAAGGGTCGTGTGACCCTGGAGTCAGCCGAGTTCAACTTGAATTCGACGTACTCCAAAATAATAATTACAACAATATCCACCACCTATTAAAGGAATTCATTATGCGAGCACAAGTCTGCAAGTTTTTTCTGCTACCCGTTTTTTGTATGCTTTGGTTATTTGGCAGTTTTTCTGCAATAGCAGAAACTCCAATACATCAGGTTTCATCAGAAACCTGTAAGGCATGTCATAAAGAGATATACAAACAATGGAAAGGCTCTATGCACGCGCAGAGTTCTGCATTGAATGACCCGATTCATGGCACCTTTTACGGCATGGTCATGGGAGACCCGACCAAAGAAGGCGTAAAAAGTAAAAAAGGCAAGTATCCAGTATGTCTGCAATGTCATACTCCAAATGCAGCCAAAGACAAAACCACTAAACTGGATGCCAAACCCGCTTATGCTGAAGGTGTTAACTGTGTTGCCTGTCATACACTGGCTGAATATAAAGGCACGACAGGAAAAAACGGTAAACCGACACTCGGCCTGAAAGCCTATAGAACTTCAAGCGTTTTACAGGGACCTCAGGGATTTAAAACGGAGTTTGCGGTAGAAGATGATATGTTTGGCGGTACCGCTGATGATGGTGATCAAAAACCGAATCCTCACCTGGGTAAATCGGTAGAGCTGGATGGAAAAACGATTGCTTCGATGCCCATGGAAGGCAATCCAATGCTAATGAAAACCAATGATGCCTGCATGGGCTGTCATGACAAGCGTTCAAACTCCTTTAAGGTTCCTCTATGTGCAACCGGTGATGAATATTTTAAAGGCAAGGCGGACGTTACCTGTACTTCCTGCCATATGCCTATCAGCAATGGTTTGGCCAACCATGAGATGGGTGGTGGTCATGATATTGCAATGTTGAAACGTTCAGTTATATTTTCAATAAGCAGTAAAAAACAAGGCGATAAGCTTAACACCGTTGTCACGATGAAGAATAAACAACCTCATAGTCTACCTACCGGTGCACCATTCCGTAATATTTATCTGAAACTCACCGCTTATGACACTAACGGCAAGGTGCTTTGGCAAAATGCCAATGGGCATCCGGCCAAAGAAGACCCTCAGGCCTATCTAATGTATGAACTACTGGATGATAATGATGTTCATGCAGCCCCACCGATGGCGAAAAAACTTGGACCGGATACACGTCTCAAAGCTTTCGAAACACGGCATTTAACTTACAGCATACCTGCCAAAAACGTAGCACTGGTTCGTGGTGAATTATTCTACAACCTGTTGTGGCCGGAACTGGTTAAGAAATTTACCAAGCTGCCTAAAGATCTGACCGCACCCATGCCTATGGCTATGTCAGAAGTAAAATTCTAATACTTCAATGATACCGGGTAGATCAGCATGGGTGCTGATCTACCCGGTACTTTACTTACTGCTTACTATAAGCGTAATTTTAATGGCATAGGTGTTTGACGTGAAAAATTTCGTTGAAAGATTGAACATGTTGCAATCCTGTCTTTTACTTGTTTGCCTTAGTGTAGGTTCAGTCGCCTTCGCTAAAGTTGAACAGGAATCTGAGTCAGTACCCGTGTCTGTACAAGCATCTGCACAGACGAGTACCGCTGATCACAGTCTTTTTGAAGATTTACAACAAGTTTTTAGCAGTGGCCCAGAAGTTACTAAAGTTTGTCTGGGTTGTCATACTGAGGCTGGAAAACAGTTGCACAAAACCACGCACTGGACCTGGGCGTTCGAAAACAAGTTAACCGGCCAAACTCTGGGCAAAAAAAATGTTATCAATAATTTCTGTGTTGCTACCGCCTCAAACTGGACGCGTTGTACCTCATGCCATATCGGTTATGGCTGGAAAGATGCCTCATTTGATCTGACATCTGAACAGAATATAGACTGCCTGGTCTGTCACGAAACGACCGGAACCTATCAAAAATTTCCGACTGCTGCCGGTCATCCTAATTACACGCCTAAAAAGTGGCCGCCTAAAAAAGGCAAGTTAAGACAACCGCCTGATCTGGCAAAAGTCGCCCAGAGTGTCGGCAAACCGGGTCGCTCTAATTGTGGCGCCTGTCACTTTTACGGTGGCGGCGGTGACGGAGTGAAACACGGCCATCTGGACTCTTCCATGCTTAATCCTTCGAAGGAGCTGGATGTGCATATGGATGCCAGCGGACTGAACTTCGATTGCCAGACCTGTCATACCACGGGTAGTCATGAGGTTGCCGGAAGTCGTTATGCACCCAGAGCTTCGGATGATCGAGGCATCGTTATTCCGGGGCAAAAAGATCAGCGCCGTGCTAGCTGCGAATCCTGTCATGGCAGTAAACCGCATCCAGAACAGGCCAATGTCAAACTTAATGATCATACCGACAAGCTGGCCTGTGTGACCTGTCATATTCCCGAATTTGCCAGAGGTGGCCGCAAAACAAAGATGTGGTGGGACTGGTCCACTGCGGGCAGGAAAGATCCGGATGGTAAACCTCTGGTTATTAAGGATAAAGATGGCTATGTCAGTTATACCTTTAAAAAAGGCGATTTTAAATGGCAGGACAATGTGATACCTGAGTATTACTGGTTTGATGGTGTAGTTGAGTTTTCATTGCTTGAGCAGGCAATCGATGATGCCGCTGTGGTGCCGATTAACCGCATCAAGGGCGGTTATGCTGATGAAAATTCACGTATCTGGCCATTCAAGGTAATGCGTGGTCGCCAACCCTACGACACAGTAAATAAAACCTTTGCTGTCCCTCATCTGTTTGGTAAGGATGCGGATGCTTACTGGAAAAGTTTTAACTGGAAAAATGCGCTGGCTGCAGGCATGAAAGAACGTGGTGTGGAATTCAGTGGCGAATACGGTTTCATCGAAACCGAGTACTTCTGGCCAATTACGCACATGGTTGCACCGGCCGAGAATTCTCTAAGCTGTGAAAGCTGCCACAGTGATGACGGTCGATTACAGAATGTTCAGGGTATTTATATACCCGGCCAAAGCAGGTACCCCTTGCTGGACATGATTGGCTGGCTTGCTGTAATCGGTTCACTTGGTGGTGTGTCATTGCATGGGCTGGCTAGAATTGTTGCTGCAAGAAAAAGAAACGGGAGAAAATTATAATGGCTAGAACTTATATGTATGCGCGCTTCGAGCGCTTCTGGCACTGGTCCCAGTCGTTGCTTATACTACTGATGCTTATCACTGGCTTTGAAATCCACGGAAATTATCAGCTACTGGGTTTTGAGCAGGCGGTGACTGTACATAGCTTTTCCGCCTGGGTATTGATCGGGCTGTGGGTGTTTGCCTGGTTCTGGCACCTGACTACCGGCGAGTGTATGCAATATATTCCCTCTGCTCCAGAACGTATCATAGCTATGATACGTTATTATGCGATTGAAATATTCCAGGGAAAAGTTCACCCTTTTCACCGAGACCGTTTTAACAAGCTAAACCCTTTGCAGTGCATGGCCTATCTTACCTTACACATTGCGATAAGCCCGGCAGTCTGGATCACTGGTCTGGCATATATGTACTATAAAGATGTGACGGCGCTTGCTGTTTTTAGCTGGTTATCTCTTGGCACGGTGGCGCTACTTCATACTGCAGCAGCATTTATGATGCTGGCATTTCTGGTTGTTCATCTGTATCTGGCATTGACCATGGATCATCGTCCTTTGTCCAGTCTGCGTGCCATGATTACCGGGTATGAGGAAGATGGGAAGTAGCAACGAAGCGACGCTGGGTGCCGTTTCTACTGTCGCCATCCCTGACTATCTGCGCAATACATACTGGTGGGCTTATTTGCACCCACGAGGTGTGCGTCTGTTTGAGCGTCGCTGGTTAGTCAATCTGATTCTATTCGGCAATTATAACCGCCTTTGTGATGAAGTTATCGACCAGGTGGGTGAGGATGCTATTGGTCCTACATTGCAGATTGCCTGCGTTTACGGTGACCTGACCCAGCGCCTGGCTCGTTGCCATCAGCAGCGTGGGCAGCTTGAGGTGGTTGATGTCGCTCCTATACAACTGGCTAATCTACGCCGTAAACTTAAACCCGATGAAGCTGTGCAGCTTTACCTTCATGACTCAACTCAGCTTGGTTTTCCTGATAACCATTATAACCGAACGTTACTGTTTTTCCTGCTGCATGAACAGCCATGGCAAGAAAGGTTGAAAACATTGCAGGAGGCTGTTCGTGTAACTCGTCCAGGTGGGCAGTTGATTATTATTGACTACCACCAACCACGGCGTTGGTCACCCCTGCGTTATTTGCTTTTACCATTGCTACGAAAGTTAGAGCCTTTTGCTAATGATTTATGGCAACACGATATCGTAGACTGGTTACCTGCTGGACTCTCTATGCATAACATAGAAAAACAAACCTTTTTTGCTGGTCTCTATCAGAAGGTGGTTATAACCTTGCCTAATCAGTGAACCTATAAACCTGATATTCATCAGGTTATTACCTCTAGCACAAATGCTACTATCATTTGCATTCCTGTCAGGATAATTAACATTTAATTTATGCAATTACTCAGCGTATTACCTGAATAAGGATGCATGAAAATTAATAACCCGCACCCTTTTCGCAAGTTACGCTGAATAGTTACTAATTTATTAACTTATGTTAATGATTTTTTGATATAGTCCCTATTTAATAATAGCGTATTAGTGTGTTGCATGAATAAAAGAAATTCCCAGTTACTCGTCAGGCAAGAACGGTACACGGATTGTTATGTTTGCCCTGTTCGCAATTTGGCATTGTTTGAAGTGGTAAAGGAAGATTTGCTTGAGTGGACTCAAAAATTTCGCACTCACCAGTATACCTTGGATGCACGCAGACACCTGTACCGTGAGGGCGAAGTGATCGATGAGTCCTATACCCTGTTTCAGGGATGGGTTATGTTATATAAAACACTTGATAATAAGCGCCAGGTTCTGTGTTTTGCCTTGCCTGGAGACTTTCTCGGCTCTCGTGGCAACAGTAGTATTCCTGCCGACCACTCGGCGGTGGCTATCACGGACTGTATATTATGCGGTTTCCCTGGCGAGTCGCTGATACAGCTGTTCAAGCAGTGTCCCGAGATTGGTGTCAAGCTGATGAATCTACAACAGCGGGATCAGTCGCGGTGCTTTAGCCATATTATGAGTGTGGGTCAAAAGAGCGCTATTGAATCCGTCGCATTTTTGCTTGTTGAGCTCTATGATCGTTGTCACGAATGTGGTTTGTCCGCTGACTCAGCAGACTGTTTTTTTCCTTTGTCACAGGAAGAAATTGCTGATTATGCCGGGATTACGCTGGTTCATGTGAGCAGGGTGATGAAAGATCTGCGTAATCAGGGGGTGCTGGACAACAGACACCGCAGAACCTATATACTTGATATAGATGCCTTGCGCAGAATTGCCAACATAGCTCAGCCATAGTCGAATATACAAGGATGTATGAATAGTTTGTTTTAAAACCAAAAGTGTTTTTACCCATTGTCTAAAATCGAAGGCTTTACATCTCCTTTACCCGTATTCTAAATACGGAGTTTTATGTAGCATCAGCCTGGTATCTTTTCAGGTGGAGATGCAGGCATTTTATAGATTACTCAATCTGTTGTTTTTAACCCTTATAAAGTATTACCTATGTTTATAAATCCCATCTTTTAATGAATTGTAAATCTTGTAATATAAATTGCAATTTTAGATGGTTGATTAAGGTTATTGCTGGTCGCATCTATTTGTCAAAGTAGCATTGCTAATGCATAAAAAATACAATCAAGGGTAAATAACATGAAAAAGTATACTGCAGGATTAATCGGCTTATGCCTGATATCAGCGCCTGTCCTGGCCGCTGATGTGCAAAAAGATAGCAAGGATAGCGGCAAAGTGGATCTTTCCATCAAAGCCATGACGATTCTGGATGCGGAAGACAATGGTTATGACCCCAATGATGGTACCGCCTACCTTCTGAAACTTAAGTATGAGACAGCATCGTGGAATAAAATAAAACTGGGCGTAGGCATGTATACCAACGGCGACCTCTTTAACCTTACTGATTTTGACACCGAACGTGTTGCCAGAGGCATGTTTGTCACCGACGATGGTTCTGAAAAGTCGCAACTGGGTGAACTATACCTGGATTACAAACCAGGTGACTCTCATTTATATGGTGGCCGCATGATTTACAAAACCCCATTAACCACAATCAAATACAGTACCATGCCTAACTTCTATAATGTGTATGGCGCTTCTACAAAGATATTCTCAAAAACTAAGATCGGCATTGCACAGATTACCGATATGTCTTTTGGTGCTCGCTCCATGACCGACTTTGGGCTCATTGGTGAAGGCACAAAATCTGCGGGTGCAGCTATCAAGACCAGTACCATCGGTCAGGCAGAATTCCATGATATCTATACCGCAACCACAGGCAAGACTGACCAGAGCACTAACGGAATAACTGTACTGAATGCCGAATATAAACCAACTAAAAACCTTAAACTTGCCTTATGGGATTATTATGTTGACGATATAGCCAACAATATTTATTTCGAAGTCGATGGTGGTATTCCTCTAACCGGTAAAAAAATAAAACTTAGCGCCCAGTACCTGACGCAGTCCGATACCGGTAGCAAGCTGTCTGGCGAGCTTGACTTTAATATGGCGGGTTTAAAAGCCAGCATTGGCAACAAAAAATGGGGCGCATTTGTCGCCTACAATACCAGCTCAGGTGATACCGCTATGCTTAATGCATGGGGTGGTGATCCCGCTTATACAAGTACCATTTTTTCGCGCAACGCCTACCGTGAGAATGTGGATGCCTACAAAATCGGAGGCCGATATAAAATCGTTAAAAATCTGACAGTTAAAGTAGGTTATGCCAATTATGGACAATCAGACACCCTTGCCCCTGCCAAGGTCATAAAAGTAGCACCTACCGGAATGGTCGCCGCCATCACAGATGCTGAAGAGTTA
>JAFLJY010000061.1 GCA_022712755.1 Gammaproteobacteria bacterium | reverse complement strand
GTTGAAGGTTCATTGGTTATGGTTAAAAAAGCGCGGCATAATGCGCTGCTTAACAATATCACCAATACTGAATTTGTTTATGCTGATCTGTATAGTGATGAGGTTTTAACCGCACCCTGGTTAAAACAAAAATACAACAAAATCCTGCTTGACCCACCACGTTCGGGTGCAGCTGCCATTTTACCGGCATTAAAAAAGATGAAGGCAGAAACCATAGTCTATGTATCCTGTCACCCAGCAACGCTGGCACGAGATGCAGCGGTGTTAGTCAATGAACTGGGTTATACGTTAACGAAAGCAGGAATAATGAACATGTTTCCACATACCGGGCATGTAGAATCTATTGCAGTGTTTGAAAAATAAAATTTATCATAAATCTATTATTAAGCGGTCTGTTATCGACACATAGCAGACATTTAAAAGCTTTTAAAAAATTAGTCCGCAAAGAACGCAAAAGACGCAAAAAAAGCAAAAACAATAATAGGTTTGTAGGCCGGGAACAGCAAAGCCTTATCCCGGCGTTTTGATTGGCACTGCCTGCAACGTGCCTTATGCAGGCCTACTTGAAAAAAACAGAAAAATAAAATATTTTGTTTTTGCTTTTTTCGCGTCTTTTGCGTTCTTCGCGGACGATGATTTTAGTCTTTAATGTCTTCTAATGACCGAACTCTGTCATTCCTTCAATAAATTAACCAGACACGATATATCAGATTAACTGCATTACTGAGTATTATCTGATGACAGAATCAGGCACAAAAAAAGCCGGGCCATAAAATGGCTCGGCTTTTTTGTGTGTAACGTTAATTCGTTACAATGTTAGCTTTTACGATTAAAGTAATGGCACTAACATCAAAGCAACAATGTTGATGATTTTGATTAACGGGTTAATCGCAGGGCCTGCCGTATCTTTGTACGGGTCGCCTACGGTGTCACCGGTAACCGCTGCTTTATGTGCTTCAGAACCTTTACCACCGTGGTTGCCGTCTTCGATGTATTTCTTGGCATTATCCCATGCACCACCACCGGTGGTCATGGAGATAGCGATAAATATACCACTGACAATACTACCAATCAGAAGACCACCTAGAGCTTGTGCACCAAGGGTTAAGCCAACGATAATCGGAGCGGCAATAGGTAATAATGAAGGGATTATCATTTCCTTGATGGCGGATTTGGTTAGCATGTCGACGGCTCTTGAATAATCCGGCTTTTGTGAACCATCCATAATGCCCGGCATTTCCTTGAACTGGCGGCGCACTTCGATAACAATACCGCCGGCAGCACGTCCAACTGCTTCCATCGCCATAGCGCCAAACAGATAAGGTATTAATGCACCAATGAACAGCCCGATAATGACCATGTGATTGGCTAAATCAAACGTCATTATTGCTTCAGCTCCTGCGTTTAGCGCATAGGTATAATCTGCAAACAATACCAGTGTGGCCAGACCTGCAGAACCGATAGCGTAACCTTTAGTCACCGCTTTTGTGGTATTACCAACTGCATCCAGCTGATCTGTGGTTTTTCTTACCGATTCAGGCAGATCGGCCATTTCAGCAATACCACCCGCGTTATCGGTGATCGGGCCATAAGCGTCGAGAGCGACGATAATGCCGGTCATGGATAACATGGCAGTGGCAGCAATAGCGATACCATATAAACCGGCAAGTTCATAAGCACCGGCGATTGAAGCACAAACCGCAAGCACTGGCAGTGTGGTTGATTTCATTGCGATACCAAGACCGGCAATCACATTAGTGCCTGCACCAGTGGTAGAGGCTTCAGCAATACGGCGAACCGGGTTGTATTTGGTTGCCGTGTAATACTCTGTAATGACAATCATGGCGATGGTTAAAGCCAGACCAATGAGAGCAGCGTAGAACAAATTCATTGCGGAAAGCTGTTCGACACCATCAATAGATACCTCACCCATCATCATGGTAGTAACAAAATAGAAACCAATGGCTGATAATATGGCTGAAACAATAGTGCCTTTATACAACGCGTTCATGATTTTTGCGCCATCGTTGGTTTTTACAAAGTAAGTACCAATAATGGATGCGATGATGGATACCGCACCCAGCATCAATGGATAGGTGACAGCAAGTTGACCGGCGTTGACCAGTAACATGCTACCTAATATCATGGTGGCAATCAGTGTTACTGCATAGGTTTCAAATAAATCTGCTGCCATACCCGCACAGTCACCCACGTTATCGCCGACGTTATCTGCAATAACAGCAGGGTTGCGTGGGTCATCTTCCGGGATACCGGCTTCTACTTTACCCACGATATCTGCACCAACATCCGCACCTTTGGTGAAAATGCCGCCACCCAGTCGTGCGAAAATGGAGATTAATGAACCACCGAGTGCCAGGCCAATTAATGCATGCAAGGCGCCTTTCATGTCTAAACCCATGGCGATTAATATCGCGTAATAACCAGCAACCGATAGCAGTGCCAGACCCACAACCAGCATGCCGGTGATAGCACCGCCTTTAAAAGCAATATCTAATGCGGGAGCGATACCGTCACGCGCCGCTTCTGCTGTACGGGAGTTGGCACGTACCGAAACATTCATGCCAATGATGCCAGCTAACCCGGAAAAAATGGCACCAATAGCAAAGCCCATGGCAGTGGTACTGTTTAGTGCAAACAGAATGATAAGGTACATGACAACGCCTACGGCAGCGATGGCCATGTATTGACGTTTCATGTAAGCCTGTGCGCCTTCCTGGATGGCTTGTTGTATGCGTACCATATCTTCATTACCCATGGGTTTGGATAGTATGCTATACGCTGTGATGACCCCGTAACCTATGCCGATTAGGGCACAGACAAGGGCGATAATTAGTTCAATAGACATTAATAAGTCTCCTTATAAGTTTTATATTTTAAGTTGCATGGACAAAGCAAAACCCTGATATTACGCCAGGGCTTTGTTTTGTTATTAATTAGTTATCCAAAGAGTTAAAAATAGAGTCGCGAATATCTTCTACACCGCCGATGCCGGCAATCTTGTGGTATTTAGGCGCATTCGCTTCCGCTGAGTTTGCCCAGTTGGTGTAGTAATCAATCAGCGGTTCTGTTTGATCGTGGTACACTTCAAGACGTTTTTTTACTGTCTCTTGCCTATCGTCATCACGCTGGATTAAATCCTCACCCGTTTCGTTATCTTTACCTTCAACTTTGGGTGGATTAAAAACAACATGGTAAGTTCGACCAGAGGCAAGATGAACGCGACGACCGGACATGCGTTTGATGATTTCAGCATCATCAACATCAATTTCGACTACACCGTCAATTTCAACGCCCTGTTCTTTAAGCGCATCTGCTTGCGGCAGTGTACGAGGGAAACCGTCAAATAAAAAGCCGTTTGCACAATCATCTTCTGCAATTCGATCTTTAACCAGACCGAGGATGATTTCGTCCGTCACCAGACCGCCGGCATCCATGACTTTTTTTGCTTCCAGGCCCATCGGTGTGCCTGCTTTTACTGCGGCGCGTAACATGTCACCAGTAGAAATCTGAGGAATGTTGTATTTTTTTGTGATGTAACCGGCTTGTGTGCCTTTGCCTGCGCCGGGGCCACCTAACAGTATTAGTTTCATGTTTTTTCTCTATTATTTTTTTGGCTATTTGTTTTGCGTAAAAAAAATGCCTGTTGCGAAAAAGCAGGGCAGGCAGGATTTTTTAGCTTTTAAAGGCACTGTGAAACACAGTGCCTGGTTTTATTTCCCATTGTTTTTCAAGATCAAATTCTCGGATAAGCGCGTCAACTGCCTGCTGACCATGGTCGCGCATAACTTCACCTAATACCATGCGGGCAGCATTGCGATTGTAACCACTGCCTAATCCGGAGTGCATGGATATTAGTTCACGTGCCTTATCGAGTGTCATGATTTATATCAAGTTGAGAGCCTTTCACGTCTTATATCGTGTAAAAGGCCCTTTATACAGTTAGATTTCAAATGGTTCGCATTTTTTATCGACCATTACTTTTTTCAGTTGCACATATTTGGGCAAACCATTTTTATTGTAAGCAGGATATGCTTCGCCCCTTATTAAAGGTTCTAAATAGTCACGGCATCGTTTGGTAATACCAAAGCCGTCTTTTGAAATGAAGCTTTTAGGCATCATTTTTTCGACATTAGCCACTTTTTTCAGCGGTGCCATTTCGATTTTCCATCTGTATGGTTTGTTGCTGGTGCGTTTAATGGCTGGCATCACCGCATTGTGACCTTTGATGGCATATTCAACAGCGGCTTTACCCGTGGCGTAAGCTTGTTCAACATCTGACTTAGAGGCAATGTGACGTGCTGCACGTTGCAAATAATCCGCTACTGCCCAGTGGTATTTATGCCCCAGTTTTTCCTGAATCATACCGGCAACAACAGGTGCCGCGCCGCCTAACTGG
>JAFLJY010000060.1 GCA_022712755.1 Gammaproteobacteria bacterium | reverse complement strand
CGTCCAGTGGATTTGCATATTAAAGGGTTGCAGGCGATGGGTGCTGAAATTGATGTCAGCAACGGCTACATTCACGCCAAAGCAAAACGTTTAAAAGGCGTCCGACTGGTGATGGATGTAGTGACCGTGACCGGCACGGAAAATCTGATGATGGCAGCCGCGCTTGCTGATGGCACCACTATTATTGAGAATGCCGCACGTGAACCCGAAGTAGTTGATCTGGCAAATTTTATCATTGCTATGGGTGGGAAAATTTCCGGTGCCGGTACCGACACGATTACCATTGAAGGTGTCAAAAAACTCAATGGCACCCGTTATCGTGTATTACCAGATCGAATTGAAACTGGTACTTATCTGGTTGCAGCGGCCATTACGGGTGGCAGTATCAAGGTGAAAGATACTGAACCTCACCTGCTTGATGCCATAATCGAAAAATTACGTGAAGCTGGTGCCAAAATTGAAATAGGCAAAGACTGGATTTCACTGGATATGGAAGGTCGGCGACCGAAAGCAGTGAGTATTCGTACCGCACCTTACCCGGCTTTTCCAACCGACATGCAGGCACAATTTGCGGCCTTAAATACCATTGCTGAAGGCACCGCTACTGTGGTTGAAACTGTGTTTGAAAACCGCTTCATGCACGTACAGGAATTAAAACGTATGGGCGCAGATATTGAAATTGAAGGCAATACCGCCATTATTCGCGGCACCGACAAATTAACTTCAGCACCGGTAATGGCCACCGATTTACGTGCCTCCGCCAGCCTCATCATTGCTGGCCTGGTCGCCAGTGGCGAGACCGAAGTACAACGTATTTATCATATTGACCGAGGTTATGAGAATATTGAGGAAAAATTAGCATTGTTAGGTGCTAAAATCCGTCGCACCCACGAATAACCCGGTTGAATAATTCATGATTACAATAGCCCTGTCTAAAGGCCGTATTTATAAAGAGACCTTGCCGTTACTGTCTGCAGCCAACATCGTGCCCACCGATGATCCAGATAAAAGTCGCAAACTGATTCTTGATACCAATCATGATGATGTTAAATTGCTTATTATTCGTGCCACCGATGTACCAACGTATGTACAATTTGGCGCAGCGGATATAGGCGTTGCCGGTAAAGATGTGCTGTTGGAACATGGCGGGGAAGGTTTGTATGAACCGCTGGATTTAAAAATTGCCAAATGTAAATTAATGACCGCCGGTTTGATTGATCCCAAGCCACGAATCAGTGGCCGCTTACGAGTTGCCACCAAGTTTACCAATGTTGCCAAACGCTATTTTGAATCGCGTGGTGAACAGATTGAGCTAATTAAACTTTATGGTTCAATGGAGCTAGGTCCCATTGTAGGTTTGTCGGACCTTATAGTTGATGTCGTGGACACCGGTAATACACTTAAAGCCAATGGTCTGAAGCCAGTGGATCATATTGCCGATATCAGTTCACGTCTGGTGGTGAATAAAGCATCAATGAAAATGAAACATGAAAAAATCAGCGCTATCATCGAGCAGATTGGTAAAGCAGTGAATAATGAATAATGAATAATGAGTAATTAAAAACAAAAACAGATAAAACTCAAATATACCTGGAACCATTCTAGCCGCATTATTCACTACTCATTAAAACAGATGATGTTAAACATAAATTCTCTAAATTATACCGATGCTGATTTTTATCAGCAGCTTGATACTCTGCTTGCCTGGGAAGCCAGTATTGATGGTGATGTCGCAAAAATTGTGGCTGACATACTTGCCAATGTGAAAAAACGAGGCAATGCCGCTGTTTTAGAGTACACCAATAAATTCGATCGTATGAATCTTAGTGATGCGAAGGATCTTGAGGTAACTCAGTCGCAGTTACAGTCTGCGTTGGAATTCATTGATGCCGAACAACGACAAGCGCTGGAAACCGCTGCACAAAGAATACGTCATTATGCACAACATCAGAAAATGGAATCCTGGTCATACACAGAGGATGATGGCACCGTCTTAGGGCAGAATATAACCGCTATGGACAGAGTGGGTTTATATGTTCCCGGTGGCAAAGCCGCTTACCCGTCTTCAGTATTAATGAACGCGATACCGGCAAAAGTTGCCGGTGTGCCTGAATTGATCATGGTAGTGCCGACACCCGATGGTGAGGTCAACCAGTTAGTACTGGCCGCCGCCGCTGTTGCAGGCGTAGATCGTGTCTTCACCATTGGCGGCGCACAGGCGATAGCGGCGTTGGCATACGGCACCCAATCCATCCCTAAAGTGGATAAAATTACCGGGCCGGGCAATAGTTTTGTGGCAACAGCAAAACGGCTGGTATTTGGTGTTGTTGGCATAGATATGATTGCCGGGCCTTCAGAAATTCTGGTGATTTGTGACGGTAAAACCAACCCTGACTGGATAGCGATGGATTTGTTTTCACAGGCGGAGCACGATGAAGAAGCGCAGTCTATATTAGTCTGCCCGGATGAAGCTTATATTGAACAGGTAAAACAAAGTATCGAACGTCTGCTAGAAGAAATGCCGCGCAAAGACATCATTAAAACGTCATTAGAAAACCGCGCAATACTTATTTCAGTGGATGATATGGAACAGGCGATTGAAGTGGCTAATCATATTGCACCTGAGCATCTAGAGCTGTCGATAGAAAACGCTGAACAATGGGTGCAAAAAATCCGCCATGCCGGTGCGATTTTTATGGGGCGTTATACGGCTGAAGCTGTAGGGGATTATTGCGCCGGTCCCAACCATGTTTTGCCTACATCAGGTACTGCACGTTTTTCATCGCCGTTAGGTGTGTATGATTTTCAAAAACGTAGTAGCCTTATTGGCTGTTCTGCTACCGGTGCTTCTGAGCTGGGAAAAACCGCATCAGTTCTCGCACATGGCGAAGGATTAACTGCACATGCTCGTTCTGCGGAATATCGGATAAACAAAAAATAAACTATCCGCAAATAACGCCAGGAACGCAAATTAAAACCTTTTTTTAGTTTTATAAACTTTTTGTGTCTTTTGCGTTATTTGCGGAGCAGTGGTACATGGACGTACTGTTTACGAACCAAAGGATGGACTAATAGTTTTTTAATATTTCACCTCAATCCTTCATGCCATTACTAATGTTTCACTTCAATTCTTCGTGAAACGGCCACTTCCTGTTTTGGTATGGTAATGGTTAACACGCCATGTGTTGATTTTGCTTCAATCTTATCGGCATCGGCTGTGTCAGGCAGGGTGAATCGACGGTAAAACTGACCGCTTTGTCGTTCAACACGGCGATAGTTTTCTTTCTCTTCGACGGTTTCTGACTGACGTTCACCTTTAATGGTCAGTACACCTTTTTCCATTGATATCTCAATATCTTTTGGGTCTACGCCGGGTATATCAGCCAGTAAAGTAAAGGCTTTGTCATCTTCACGTATATCAACGGAAGGTGCCCAGTTAGCGGTTGCCACAGAAGCATCGTCGTCACTTAGACGGTTGTATTCAGGGCTGTACAGCTCACGTTGTAAATTATTTAATAAATTCCACGGATTGTTGTAACGTATTAAGCTCATAATAAAATCTCCTATAAAGAGGTTTGTTCGTTGTTGTTAAATAATCTGTAGCTGTTTTTTTTAGTTTCAAGTCAAAAAACACAAATATTTTTAATGTGCTTTTTTGCTCTGTTTGCTACCATTTGATAACACTATTTCTCATCTACTTATTATGAATACACCATTAAAAAACTGCCTGCAAAAAATTCGTCCTGTTATAAAAGAGATCCAGGCCTATCACGTTGCTGATGCCAGTGGTTTAATCAAGCTGGATGCAATGGAAAATCCATACTCGTTACCTGCAGACTTAAAGGTTGAATTACAGGCCAGAATAAGCATGGCAGAAATCAATCGCTACCCTGATCCGTCAGCCAGTGCTTTGCGTGAAAAGTTGAGGCAGGTTATGCGGGTGCCAGAAGATAAGGCTCTCGTGCTGGGTAACGGTTCTGATGAATTGATACAAATGTTGGCGATGGCAGTCGCAGACAAAGACGTTTGTTTGATGTCTTTTGATCCCGGTTTTGTTATGTACAAAATGATTGCCGATTTTGTCGGTATCAAATATGTTGGTGTCCCTCTAAGTGAGAACTTTTCCCTTGATATGGAGCGAACATGCCAGGCAATTAAACAGTACCAACCTGCAATCATTTTTATCGCTTATCCAAATAACCCGTCAGCGAATTGTTATAACGAAAAAGATATTGAAGAAATAATTTTAATGGCACCGGGCATGGTGGTACTGGATGAAGCTTATCATCCCTTTGCACAAACCAGTTTCATGAGCCGGTTGACCGAGTTTGATAATTTACTGGTAATGCGCACAGTTTCAAAAATGGGCCTGGCGGGTTTGCGTTTAGGTTTGTTGTGTGGGCATTCTGATATTATTAATGAAATTGATAAAATACGATTACCTTACAATATTAATGTATTAACGCAAATATCGGCTGAGTTTGTGTTAGATAATATTGATGTGTTGGACACACAGGCAAAGTTAATTCGTGAAGAGCGTGAGTTATTGTTAGAAAAAATGAAAGCCATCTCTGGTCTGCAAGTGTTTTCTAGTCAGGCAAACTTTATTTTGTTTCGAGTTTTAGATAAAAAGGCTAACGATGTTTTTGAAAGTATAAAACAATCGGGAGTGCTGATAAAAAACATGCGAGCCGATGTGGGTTTGCTTAAAAACTGTTTGCGGGTGACGGTGGGTACGCCGAGTGAGAATCTTGCTTTTGTTGATGCGCTTGTAAAAGCAATTGTTAATGATTAATGGTTAATGAGTAGTGCCACATGGATGTGGCGTTTACGAACCAAAGGACGGAAAAACAAAAAGCAACCCCAATAGCCATTTACAATTAACAATTTATTATCACCGGCTCATAAGCGGTCGCTGTCCCAGCGTCGCCCTGGTTATAAAACTCTGGCGCTGCCGGATGCCCTCAATCAAAAACTCATCGCCGGGTTTGCCAGCGGCGATCATGTTTAAAATATCATTTGTGCTGAGGATGTCCTGCTGGTTGATTCGGGTAATAATATCGCCGCGTTTTAAGCCGGCAGCTTCACCGGGGCCCTCTTTATCAACATCGGTTATTAAAATACCGTGCATCGAGTCAAGATCTACGGTGCGCAAAACCTGTGAGGTTAATTCCTGCCCTTCAACGCCAAGCCAGCCTCTTACAACATAGCCATGTTGAATTATTTGCTGCGCCACTTGCTGCGCTAAATCGATTGGAATGGCAAAACTGATTCCCTGAAAATTTCCTGTGCTGGAAAAAATATTTGAGTTGATGCCAACGATTTCACCTGCGGTATTAATTAATGCGCCGCCTGAGTTCCCCGGATTGATGGCAGCATCGGTCTGAATAAAGTTCTCATAAGTATTTTGCGAAACGTGGGTTCTGCCGGTGGCACTGATTATGCCTTGTGTCACAGTTTGTCCGATAGCAAAAGGGTCGCCAATAGCGAGTACTATATCACCCACTCTGAGCTGGCTGATGTTGGCAATGTTTAGTGTTGGCAGGTTTTTAAGATCTATTTTTAGCACGGCAAGGTCGGTATCAGGGTCGGAACCGATAAGTTCTGCTGTTGCAACTTTGCCATCACTTAATCTGATGCGTACTTCATCCCGTCCCGAAATAACGTGGTAATTAGTCAGGATATAGCCGTTTTCATTAATGATTACGCCCGAGCCCGAGCCGGTTTCCGCTTTGCGCCTGGGTCCGTGGGGTGAACTCCTGCCCAAAAACTGCTGTAGTAACTTTTCATCGGTGGTTTCTTCTGTACTGGTTTCGGACCAGGTAATGGTTTGTATGCTGACCACGGCAGGTGCAGCCTTCATTACTGCGTCAGCAAAGCCATCCTTAGGTTCGTAAATCGCACCGCCTTCCTGGCTCTTTGCGAAATACCGTCCATCCATGGACATAACGGCACGTCCTTGTGACACTACTCCAGAGTTTTTATTTTGTGTGAAATTGACCGATATGCCAGGGCTATGTGTTGCTTTGTCAGCGGGATTGCTGTGTTGATGTATGTCAATACTTATATCGCCTCGAAACAGCAGTATACTAAGCCCAAAAAGCAGGCCAATGACCAGCCAGGCGAAATAATACACAAAAGAATGGTTTTGCTTTAACATGAGTTTTTATATCTCGTTGATTTTATTGGCGTTGTTATATTAAACTTGGCTAAAATGCTAATTTACGCTATTCTGTGCGCCGTTTGCAACCTGTGCGTGCATGTTTTACTAGTGGTTCAGGTAAACACAAAGTGATAAACGCACAGGGTTGCCAGAATTACAGGATAAATTGAATAGTTGTTTTTTTAATTTTCCCCGACTAATGTTTATTTAATATTTGGAGATATCCAATATGTCTACTGATAATGTAGTAGATACAAAACGACGCCGCTTTCTGGTTGCCTCCACTTCGGTG
>JAFLJY010000059.1 GCA_022712755.1 Gammaproteobacteria bacterium | reverse complement strand
TTAGGCGAAATTATCCGGCTTTCAGCCGTAATCTGAAGCCACCGGCTTTGAGCCGGTGGTTTATTCACTGGTGTTGAGCGGATTGAGTGGTAAGTGGTATAGGTCTGCCTTTAATCCGACAGACAATGTCAAACTTGAGCAGTGGCACAAGGATGTGCCGTTTACGAACCAAAGGACGGAAATGACTGGTTTCACACATAGCTGACGTTAAAAAAACAAGATTTTTTATCCACAGATGAACGCAGATGAACACAGATAAAAGCGTTTATTGTTAGCTTCGCCGTAGGCGAGAGCTAAAAAATATCTGTGTTCATCTGCGTTTATCTGTGGAAAAACTGTTTTTATGGCTGTCCGCTAATGACCAAACTTAGTCATTCGATCAATGAAAATATCTGACATGCTTTGTCAGCCCACCCCAACCTACAGTTTATTTGTGGGTTTTTTTATTGTACGGGTGTTGCCAGGCACTGACCAAGTTTGATTTCTGTCTCAGCGATTAAATTTTCTGCTATTTTCATTTTGTCAGTTGTAAGAATAATAACCGTTGAGCCTAAATTAAAGCGTCCCATTTCCTCACCGCGTTTTAGTACAATATTTTTATTGTCGCCTTTATCACTGCTGTTATCACTGTAGTCAAAGCGTTTAATCTTCTTTGCTTCGCTACTAATCAAACCGTGCCATACCGTCTCCATGGCAGATACATTAATGGCACCAACCAGAATCATCGCCATAGGTCCCTGTTCAGTTTCGAAAAAACAAACGCAACGTTCATTACGTGCAAATAACCGCGGAATGTGATTAACCACAAAGCCAGCAACACTGAACAGGCGGCCGGGAATGTATAACATGTGCTTTAGTGTGCCGCTGGTGGGCATATGGATACGGTGATAATCTCTTGGCGACAGGTATAGCGTGGCGAACTGCCCATTATTAAAAACTTTTTCTAGTTTTTTGTCTCCGCCAACCAGCTCCAGTAAACTGTAATCCTGACCTTTTGCCTGAAAAATTCGTCCGTTTTCAATTGCCTGAGCCTGGCTCACGGAGCCATCAACTGGACATAACCAGTTGTTTTCATTTTTATCGAAAGGTCGGCATTCAGGTTTTAATGCACGCGTAAAAAAAGCATTGAGCGATTCATAAGCAAGCATGTTTTCTTCAACCGCTTCATGCATTTTTACTGGATTTAAATGCGTGTAAATCCGAATGATTAAATTTTTTGCTGGCACCCAGCGAATGCGAGCGCCGACAAACATCAGCTTTGTGATGGCATGATGCGGAAGGATGTAAAAAAGAGAGGCTAATAGTTTTTGTTTCATCTGGAATTGTTTAGTAATTGTAGTGGGCTTTTTTAACTGGGACGATAATGTTTATTATCTTAAGGTTTTTTGTGGTCAGTTTGATGTTTACTGTGTTACCAGCAGTTAATCTTTTTTTTGGATTAAATAACATTAAATGAGCGCCGCCAGGTTTTAATTCAAGTTTGCTGTTTTCGGCAATGTTTAAATGGTCATGTCGAATCATTCTGGCCATGCCATTATCGTGTATGGTTTCATGGAATTCGATACTGCTGTATAAATCGGATTCCGCATGAACGATATTAATTATATCTGAGCCTGTATTTTTAAGCGTCATATAAGCAACCATCACTTTGCTTACTGGTGGTGCTTCAGCTATCCATGCATCTGCAATAATCAGTTTTGTTTCCTGGTTTATTTCACCTGAATAAGCGAAATTTATAAAACTGGATAAAAACAGTATTAGTGTGATTAGACCTGGGTTTTTCATTGTAGGAAACAGGTGTCAGGTTTGACGCTAAAGAACAGTGCTGAATTATAGTCGCTTACTATCTAGTATGGAAGCGAGTATGGAAGCGGGCATGGAAGTGATTTTTGACATGTTGATCCATGTGCGCACGCATTCTGGCCGACGTGGGCTTAATATTGTGTACAATACAGCCATGTTAGATAAACGTGAAATAGCCAATGATTTAGTTACCCTGCGTGATTTGATTCGCTGGGGAATCAGCCAGTTTAATGCGGCAGAATTGAGTTTTGTCCAGGGTATGCCAACGGCAATTGATGAAGCGGTGTATTTGTGTCTAAGCGCATTACATTTGCCACCGGACTTTAGCGTTGAGTACTTCGATTGTGTGCTTACTGTCGATGAGCGCTTGCATGTGCTGAATTTTTTTCAGCAACGCATCGAAGATCACAAACCTTCAGCTTATATTACCAATGAGGCCTGGTTTTCAGGGCTGAGCTTTTATGTTGACCAGCGGGTGCTGATTCCTCGTTCGCCAATGGCAGAAATTATCCAGCAGCAATTTTCATTATGGATATCGGCTGATCAGGTTAATAATATTTTAGACCTTTGTACCGGTAGTGCCTGTATTGCCATTGCCTGCGCTTATGCTTTTGAGGATGCGCAGGTTGATGCCAGTGATGTGTCCAGTGAGGCATTGGCAGTGGCAGAAATCAATCGCAAGAATCATGGGCTGGAAGATCGGCTGGCATTAATTGAATCAGACCTGTTTAGCTCAATTCCTGATAAGCGTTATGACATCATTATAAGTAACCCACCCTATGTGTCATCGCATGAAATGCAACAGTTGCCTGCCGAGTTTGATTTTGAACCGGGCTCTCTGGCATTGGCGGCAGGTGAAGCCGGCCTGGATATTGTGTTACCGATGTTGCAACAGGCAGGAGATTATCTAAGCGATGATGGCATTCTGGTGGTTGAAGTGGGTTACTCAAAACCGGCATTAGAGAAGCTATTGCCGGAAGTGCCGTTTTTCTGGGTGGATTTTGAATTTGGCGGTGATGGTGTGTTTGTGTTGACGGCAAAACAACTGGAAGCGCATCAGGATGATTTTAGGCGTGTTAAGCTCTTATAATGTAACTTCTCAATAAATCCATGCAGTATATGGTGATAAGACTGTCGATAGCATGGATGCTACCGTCAAGCCCCGCTTTGATTAACATGCGGACGTATTTACGGCGTGTCCATCCTTTGGTCCGTAAACGCCACATCCATGTGGCACTACTCTCAGAACCATATACTGCATGGATTTATTGAGAAGTTACCTCATAATAATTAAAATTTAATAAGTAGTCGTTTTTATGTCAGGAAATACAATAGGAAAACTGTTTAGTTTAACCACCGCAGGCGAGTCACACGGAGCGGGACTGGTTGGCATCATTGATGGTTGCCCACCAGGTATTGAACTAACAGAAGAAGATTTACAGCTGGATCTGGATCGCCGTAAACCCGGTACTTCGCGCCATACTACTCAGCGTCGTGAAGACGATATAGTGAAAATATTTTCCGGCGTGTTTGAAGGTAAAACCACGGGTACCAGTATTGGCCTGTTGATTGAAAACACCGATCAACGCTCAAAAGACTATGGCAATATTATGGATCGCTTTCGTCCCGGTCATGCCGATTATACTTATCAGCAAAAGTATGGCGTTCGTGATTACCGTGGGGGCGGTCGTTCTTCCGCACGCGAAACCGCCATGCGTGTTGCCGGTGGCGGTATTGCTAAAAAGTTTCTTAAAGACCGATATGGCATAGAAGTTTATGGTTACATGTCGCAGCTCGGTCCAATAACCATGCCGATGCTGGATAAAAATGAAATTAATAAAAATGCCTTTTTCTGTGGCGATGCCTCAAAAATTACCGAGCTTGAAACTTATATGGATGCGCTTCGTAAACAAGGCAATTCAGTTGGTGGGAAAATTACCGTGGTCGCTACAGGTGTTCCACCGGGTTTAGGTGAACCGGTGTTTGATCGTCTGGACGCTGACATCGCCCATGCCATGATGGGCATCAATGCGGCTAAAGGCGTTGAAGTTGGTGATGGTTTTGCCTGTGTTGAAGCCAAAGGCACTGAGTTTCGTGATGAAATGACTCCTGAGGGTTTTAAGTCCAATCATGCCGGAGGTGTGTTAGGCGGTATTTCTTCTGGTCAGGACATAATCGCCCACACGGCATTTAAACCCACTTCCAGTATTCGTCTGACGGGTGACACGGTTGATGTTGAAGGTCATGCTATTGATGTGGTCACACATGGTCGCCATGATCCCTGCGTGGCAATTCGGGCAACACCTATTTGCGAAGCCATGCTGGCCATTGTCCTGTGCGACCACCTGCTACGTCAGCGCGGACAAAATATGGACGTGCATTCGCAAACACCTATTATTCCTGCTCAATCCTGATTTTTCTAAACAATGGTTAAATCCAGCGTACCTTACTGGCGGCTCAGTGGGTTTTATTTCTTTTATTTTGCCTCTCTGGGTGTATTGATTCCATACTGGAGTCTGTACCTGAAATCACTCGGTTACAGCAGTCTGACCATCGGCGCGCTGGTGGCTATTTTACCAGCGACCAAACTTATCGCGCCCTATATCTGGGGCTGGTTAGCGGATCATACCCGCCGTTCGATGTTTATTATTCGCATAGCCAGTGTGCTAGCGCTGCTTAGCTTTTTACTGGTGTTTGTTAGTGGACAGCTTTGGTGGCTAATTGCTGTCATGTTGCTGTTCAGCTTTTTCTGGAACGCAATTTTGCCGCAGTTTGAAGCGATGACGCTCAATCACCTCGGTAATGACAGCCATCGTTACAGCATGATTCGTTTGTGGGGTTCGTTGGGTTTTATTGTTATTGCTGTACTGACGGGTTATCTGTTGCAAAATTATGAAGCCGATATTATTCCTCTTGTTGTTTTGTTCACCTTTGCGGTTATTGCTTTTAGCAGTTTCACTGTGCCGGAAAAATTAAATACACCCCATGCTGAGCATTCACCTATTTGGCATGTTATTAAACAACCAAAGGTATTAGCGTTTTTAGTAGTGTGTTTTTTAATGCTGTGTAGCCACGGCCCGTATTACACTTTTTATACCATTTATTTGCAGGAACAGGGTTACAGTTCAAACATGATAGGTATGTTGTGGGCAGTGGGTGTAGTTGCTGAAGTGATTATCTTTCTGTTGATGCATCGATTGCTGCCTGTTTTTGGTGTGCGAAAATTGCTTATTTTTACCTTATTGCTGACCACTGCACGTTGGCTGATTATCGGTTTTTATGTTGATGATCTACCGATGTTGTTTTTTGCTCAACTGATTCATGCTTTTTCCTTTGGTGTATTTCACGCAGTCGGTATTTCGCTGGTGCACGACTATTTCACTGGCAGTCATCAGGGCAGAGGGCAGGCCTTATATGCCAGTGTGAGCTTTGGTGCGGGTGTGGCGGTGGGCAGCCTGGTTAGCGGCTTGTTGTGGGGTCCGTGGGGTGCGGGCGTGTTGTTTGTGTTTGCCGCGTGTTGCACGCTGTTGGCTTTTGTTATTGTCTTGAATTTTCTTTATCCTTCGTCAACCGTTT
>JAFLJY010000058.1 GCA_022712755.1 Gammaproteobacteria bacterium | reverse complement strand
AAAAAGCCTGCTTTACTTTCATTTGCCGAGGCCGCTGCACTACCACTTACCAGTATTACTGCATGGGAAGCATTATTTGAACGATTACAAATTTCTTCACAAGGTGATCATGCAGGTAAGTCAATTTTGATAATAGGTGGTGCGGGTGGCGTGGGTTCAATCGCAATACAGTTGGCTAAAAAATTAGCAAAATTAAAAGTTATTGCTACGGCTTCTCGACCGGAATCACAGCAATGGTGTTTAAATCGGGGAGCGGATAGGGTGATTAATCATCACCAGTCTTTAGATGACGAACTGGCCGCAATTGATAACCCGCTTGTGGATTATATTCTCTGCCTTAACAATACGGATCAACACTGGACTGCGATGGCAAAGGTCATCAAACCTCAAGGGAAAATATGTTCAATTGTTGATACTTCAAATGTAGACCTTTCTTTGTTAAAAAGTAAAAGCGCAACCTTTGTGTGGGAGTTTATGTTTACTCGGTCGATGTATAAAACGTCTGACATGATAGAACAGCAACGATTATTAAATAACGTGTCTGAACTGATTAATGAAGGCGCGCTTGTTACCACAGCGAATACATTGTTGCATCCCATTAATGCTGAAAACTTACGCAAAGCGCATAAAATGATAGAACAGGGAAACGCAATCGGTAAGCTTGTATTGAGTGATTGGGCTTAAACTGAGATCAAGTTAATGCCGCGGTTATTCAGAGCACCCCTGGTTTCAAGGAAATCCTTATAAATTATTTTCTATAACAATTTCCAACTATAAAGAGCCGTAATGATAAGTGTATAAGCTGCAAGAATGAAAACATTGATTGGGTTGCCCGATAGCTTAGGTGTTTTTATTTGGGATACATTCAAGGCTGCGAGCCCAATGCTACTGACATAAAGAACGACAGAAAAAGCACTTTGGCTAATAGCACCTTCCAGTAAGAATACAGCAACCAGTATTATGCTATTGTTATCCAGAGCCAGCCCCGTGTAACTCTTGCCACCTGCCAGACCAAAAGTACTAAAATAACTCAGGCGTAGCGCACTAGCAGCTACCATCAAAAATGCGCCGGGCAGATAGATAAGCTCGAATTGTCCATAACTTAACAGCAAAATGGCAGGGGTTACGCCATAACTCACTATGTCGATTAACACATCAAGCTGACCACCAAAAACTCTGTCATCACCTGTACGACCTTTCATTCTGCGCGCAACAAGACCATCAGCCCAATCAAATGCAACAGACCAAATCATGCCAATCATCGCCGCTGCATACTGACCGGTAATGCTGCAATAAATAGCGACAATGGTGCACGCCAGGCCTGATAGCGAGCAAATATTCGGCAGGTCTTTTGCGTAAGAGAGAATCGTATTGGGCTGTAACTCTTTGGTTTCTGAGTTATTGTCTGTCATTTAGCTACCTTTAAAAGGATGAATATGATGCGGCTGACTTGTTATTGCAACAAACGTCAATTGCGCTGGAGTAAACCTGTTATAGTAGCAGGTTCACTTCAATCAAAGAGATAATTATGCTTGTATACACTGTCGGTACTTTTGATTTATTGCATGTTGGTCACCTTGCTTTACTTCAACATTGTCAATCATTAGGTAACACTGTTGCCGTTGGGGTTGCATCCGATGAAGTTGTTGCCAGTTATAAACCCAATGTGCCTGTGGTTCCTCTTGAAGAAAGAATGGAAATGTTAAAGGCACTGCGTTGTGTTGATATTGTGCGTCCTTATTATGAACTAGAGTACGTTTCTGGTTGTAAAGAATTGGATGTTGATATTTTTGTGATTGGTGAGGATTGGGGAAGACAGCCACATAATATTGCAGTTGAATATTTTTTAAATACAGGCGGTAAATCCATTATTCAAGTTGGTTACCATCCGGGAACCTCATCCACGAAAATTAAACAAAGAACCATATCTCAATTTGGGATAGCGGCATAGATTTAGGAATACCTTTAATCAACTTTGTATTTAATAGATATTGGTAATTAATCTCTCTACTATTGTATCGTTAGTGGGGGTCGAACCTGCGCAACCACATGCTCCTGGCGATCTCACCTTGTCCGCAGTCTGCTACCAACAAGTGAATATGATTTGATGTGATGATGAAATTTAGAACACTTAAACCATATCGCTTTTTTGCTTCAAACAGCCAGTAGCGCCAACGTTTTCTGTCTTTTGAAAATTTAAGCAGGAACTCTTTTTTGTGGCAGCGGTGAGTGATGTGCCAGACAAGGCCGGGTAAAAAATAACGATTTGCGCGTGGCATAATGCTTTCTCCTTAAAGTGTGGCTTTTGTCCATAAAAAACGGTATTTAAGCTGATATACTGGTTAAATACTATATGTTTTTTCTTTTAATTCAAGCGGTTGTGTAGGACTGACCCGAGTGCCTCCCAGAGTGCTTGAAATCCATTTGACTCCAATAATTCAATTTATTGACTAATAGTTTGTCGTGTGTACCATTGAGACTATAAGTAGTGTACGGCATATATAGCAGGGAGGTTACCGTGAGTGCAACCGGCAAACATACCGCTGAGCCGATTGCTGCCAACGAGCAGCAAGCTCGAGCTGTTGCCGAAGCAGCGCGCGAAACACAGTGGGCGCATCATAGTTTTGTACGCGAGCTTTATAATGGCAAATTACGGCTTGATCTGGTGCACCCTTATCCACTCGAAGACCCTGAAGAAGACGCTAAAGCACAGCCGTTTCTGCAACGTCTGGCGCATGTGCTGGAATCCATTGATACCGATCAGATAGAACGAGAGCACAAAATTCCTCAGCGGGTAATCGAGCAGTTTAAGGAGATCGGTGCCTTTGGCATCAAGATTCCGCAGCAATACGGCGGTCTGGGTCTGTCACTGAGAAGTTATGTAAAAGCCATGGGTATGGTAAACAGTGTCGATGCCTCACTGACAACTTTGTTAGCGGCGCATCAATCTATCGGTGTGCCACAGCCATTGCTGCATTTTGGTACTGAAGAGCAGAAACAAAAATATTTACCGCGACTCGCCCGTGGAGCAGTGTCGGCGTTCGCCCTCACCGAACCCGATGCGGGTTCAGATCCATCCAACATCCGTTCTCACGCTGAGCTTACCGATGAGGGTGATGCTTATGTGCTTAATGGCGAAAAACTGTGGATTACTAATGGTTCCATTGCCGAATTACTGGTGGTGATGGCCATGACAGGGCCACAGCGTATTACGGCATTTATCGTCGAAACCGACTGGCCGGGTGTGGAAGTCGCGCAGCGTTGCCAGTTCATGGGGCTGAACGGTGCAGAAATTGCTCACTTTCGTTTTACCAATGTGCGAGTGCCAAAAGAAAATCTATTGTGGAAAGAAGGCGCGGGCCTGAAGCTGGCGTTGGTTACACTTAATACCGGGCGTTTGGGTTTACCTATGATCGCCGCTTTTGCTGCCAAACGGACGTTGTCGTACACCCGTGTTTGGGCTAATCGACGCGTTCAATGGGGACGGGTAATAGGTAAACACGATTTAATCGCGCAAATAATAGGTAACATGGCAGCATCGACTTTTGCCCTGGAAAGTGTCGCCGAGTTAACTGCAATACTGGCGCAAAAGGAAAATGTCGACATTCGTCTGGAAGCCGCCATAGCTAAACTTTACAATACAGAAATGGCTGGCCATATCATTGATGATGCAGTGCAGGTGTATGGCGGACGCGGTTATGAGACACGCGCTTCTATACACGCGCGTGGTGAAAATTCACCACCGTTGGAACGCATGTATCGGGACGCACGCATATTGCGAATTTTTGAAGGGACCAGCGAAATCATGCATTTGTTCATTGCCCGCGAAGTTGTCGATATGCATTTATCTGTGGCGGGTGACCTTATCAATCAGAAACTATCATTACTGGAAAAAATTAAACCTTTGTTAACCGCGGGCGCTTATTACAGCTTATGGTATCCAAAGCTCTGGTTGGGCTGGGGTTATTGGCCGCGGTATTCTGAGTTCGGCCGACTTGCGCCACAAATGCGTTACCTCAGCCGTACCACGCGGCGACTTGCTCGAGCCCTGTTTCACGCCATCGTTATATTTGGTGCACGTCTGGAAAAACGCCAGTCAGTGCTCGCTCGCCTGATTGATATCGGTGCCGAGTTATACGCAATGACGGCAAGTTGCGTACGCGCACAGGCCATGTTGCATGCACAGCCAGATAATGATGAACCCGTTGAAATAGCTGTGTTGTTTTGTCGTCAAAGTCGTCGCCGGGTAGAGCGTCTGTTCAAAACTATTTTCAACAACGATGATACGCAGAATTATAAATTAGCACGGGATGTGCTTGCAGGAAAACACACCTGGCTGGAACAGGATTTACCGCATTTGGTTGAAGAAAAAGATGCAGGCAGATCTATAGCCAATGGGGTCATCGATTGATGTAATCTATTCAATGTTCGCTAATGGTCGAAAATTCGCGGACAGTTCAATCAGCTTAAGGTCCATTGTTGATTGGTTTTCGACTGTGCACTCCGCATCAAATGCTATCCGGCTTATATAATATAGAACAGGATGGGGCATAGTGTAAAATTGAGGAAACATTAACTCAATTTGAAAAGAATCGTCAGCTTAAAGAACCCTGTGATATGCCAGTTTCCGTTTGCACGAAAAAGAGAAAAGAAATGTGTCTAAAATAGCGATTGTACAAAAGCCGCCTGCTTTTATGGAAAAGCACAAAACCATCGAAATTGCGGTGACAACAGTTGAGGAAGCGGCAACTAATGGTGCGGAACTGGTGATTTTCACTGAAGCTTTTATACCGGGATATCCAACCTGGATCTGGCGACTAAGACCCGGTGGTGACTGGAACTTGTTAGAAGAATTACATAAGCAGTTATTAAATAATTCAGTCGTGATGGAATCAAATGATTTAGCGCCACTATATGAAGTAGCGAAAAAAAATAATGTAACTATCGTATGCGGTATAGAAGAACGTGATAGCTATTTTAGTCAGTCGACAATTTATAACACAGTAATCGTTATTGGTTCTGATGGTACGTTATTAAATAAACATCGCAAATTAATGCCTACTAATCCAGAACGCATGGTGTGGGGATTTGGTGACGCTTCTGGCTTAAAGGTTGTTGATACCTCATCTGGCCGTGTGGGCATCTTATTGTGCTGGGAAAACTATATGCCACTCGCACGTTACGCTTTGTATTCACAAGGTGTCGAGATTTATATTGCACCAACTTATGACAGTGGTGACGGTTGGCTTGGTACTTTACAGCATATCGCACGTGAAGGTTGCTGCTGGGTAGTGGGGTGTGGAAACCTGATGAAAGCCAGCGACATTCCCGATGACTTTCCTGAAAAATCTACGCTGTACCCCGACAATAATGAATGGGTGAATCCAGGTGACTCTGTTGTCATTGCACCTGGCGGTGAAATTGTCGCGGGACCAATAAATAAAGAGAGTGGCATTTTTTATCATGAAATCGATGTTGAAAAAGTCAGCATTGCGAAAAGAGCGCTTGATGTAACAGGACATTACTCACGGCCTGATATTTTTCAACTACATGTTAATACCCATGCGCAATCACCTTGCGTGTTTACAGACAAATCCACAAAGTAAACCCCATAAATTATTGATAAAAAATCACTAAAAGATAAGGAGAAAGGCTATGAGCAAAGAAGCAAAATACCAGGGGAGTTGTTTTTGCGGCGATGTTGAATTCACAGTAACAGGTAAACCTGAAGCCATGGCCTATTGTCATTGTGACTCATGCAGACAATGGTCTGCGGGGCCGGTAAGTGCGTTTACTTTATGGAAACCGACAACGTTTGAAATCACTAAAGGTTTAGATAACATTGCAGGGTTTGATAAGAACCCGATCAGTGGTGATGAAAGCATTGTAAGTAATCGAGTTTGGTGTAAAACCTGTGGTGGTCATGTGTACACCGATCATCCAACTATGGGACTTATTGATGTTCCCGCTGTTATTATTAAGAACTTTACGTTTACCCCTGCATTTCATGTTCATTATCAAGAAACAGCGCATAAAATGAAAGACGGATTGCCAAAGTTTAAAGACTTGCCGAAAGAAGCTGGAGGTTCAGGTGTTGAATTACCTGAATAGTAACAAAATGTTAATTGCATTATTCGGAGTCAGAGAACAATTTTTTCAATATAGAAAAAGTGAAATCTGCTATATTTTAAAGTCCCCCGATAGGGGATCCGTAAATCCCACGCCTTTAGGCGGCCAGGGTTAAGTGGAAGCATAATTAATCTCGTAACTTGCATGTTACGCTCCGTCATTCCCGCATGTTTCTAGCGGGAATCTAGCTACATGATGGATTCCTGCTAGAAACATGCAGGAATGACGTGACGAGTAATAATGATTTTAGTGTGCTACAAATTGCCTTTAGGCGAAATGACCGGTTTTTAGCCGTAACCTGAAACCACCGGCTTTGAGCCGGTGGAGTATTCATCTGGCTTCTCACTTTTATAAATAACTGCATTTAATAGCTCTCAAATAATAAAAATGATTTACTAGAGTGCTGGATCAGAACTAATTATTGGTGTCGCGCGCGAAAACTATGTTGAATTATTGAGATAACTACCACTAATTAATTTTTACATATTGCGCAACAAAATTACTCTATTTACACCTTTTTACCAATTCTTAATTATCAGCTCACCGTTGATATCATTCAACACCTCACATTTACTGGGTTCTTTACGCAGTCACCATGGATGTCCTTATTTGTTGCAATCAAAAACGCCATAATGATAGGCTCCTTCAATCACACCGCTGGTATAATATCCTTGCAAACCCCTGAAATCTCCTTTTGCGAAATACACCTTCAATTTAGGGTTCTGATTCATTGCTTTTTTTACATTTTCTACTAATTGTTCATCGGCATTCTTTACCAGAACACCACGAAACCCCGCTGTTAGAGGAAAGATATCGTTGCCACTGTCGCCGCAAAATACAACATCCTCTTTCGTGACACCGTGCTCCTCAGCCACATACTCCAGGGCGGTCTGTTTTGTCGCGCTTGCAGGTAAAAAATCGAGAAGCCCCTTGCCATCCTGTGAATCAAAACTGTATATGATTACTTCATCAAATTTTCCCTTCACCAGTTCATCAACTTTTTTTAACACCTGATCTTTTTTTTCATGTTCAACATAATAGCTCTGTTTGAACTGGTTCTGATGCTCACTTTCCTGTTCCTGCATTGCATCAATCCCGGCAACTGCATGCCTTATTGCCATGGCATCCCACCCCGGACTTTCTTTTCTTACTTGTTCAATCCAGCCTTCATCAAACTTCCATTCACCATTCTCATATTTTCTAATTGAAGTGCCGACATCACCGCACAGAATATTGGGGTACCTGACACCAAATTCTTTTATCGCGTTCTCGGTGAGCGCAAGATTGCGTCCTGTTACATAGACGATGAGCACATCATTTTTTTCTGTGAGTTCATTGAAGAGATCGATGGCTTCGGGATCCGGCGTCCAGCTGCCGTTCGGAAGCAATGTCCGGTCGAGATCGGTCGCAAGAATTTTCATGCTAGTGCTCCGTTGTTATTACCATTAAAACCAATAGAGGTGGCTATCAAAGTCTATGACTCAAATGACATCAGGACTACATCGCCGGCATCGTCATCCTGGTAAACTGTGAAGCTGTGATCGCACAGATCAGCCTTCAACGTTGCGGTGGCTTCCGGGTGTTGCCATGAAATATGCAGCAAATGAGGCTCGGTCTCGATGATCTTCATCTCACCATTGAACGCCGTTGAGGTATTGCGTAACCGGATCAACTTTAGCTGATCCAGTACAATGGGGCGTTTCAGTCCGGACTCGATGTCGATAATTTTTAAAGTGGTGCGGTTAATCTCCTTGTGTCCCGCGGTACGTCCCCTTTCCGCTGCTGCGTAGTCGTTAGTACCGGCAAATAGGTCCAGATACCAAACCTGTGGGACACCGGGCATAAACATCTGAATGGCGCGAGCCAGGCGCAACTTTTGCTCGTCCTCGCCAAGAGCGCTAAAGAATGTCGCGTTGACCTGGTAGTAATCGATCTTCTTGCCGTCAGCATTGTACAAATTCTTGGTCTTGCCACCCCGTTTAATAATGTCCTCAATAGTGGCCTCAATCTGCTCATCGCTCAGCAAGCCCGGTCGGTAGGAGCCATTGACCTCCTTACCTTTGAGGTCAAGCACCGGGATGCCGTCATGGCTACCGAGCATGTTGATGGTCTGCAGTCCTCTGGTACGGATATCCGAGATCCAGTGTAACAAGGCTGCATTGTTGCCCTGATCCAGGGCATTAATCACCAGCCCGGGGAAAAAGAAATCATAGATGGGATAACCTTCCTGCGCAATTTCTTCATGAATACCGGCACCGTATTCGACATGGATCTCAGGGAAGATGATTAGCTCATACTTTTCGGCAATAGCCCGTAGACGTTCCAGATAATCCCAGGTGCCCGGCCGGTTGAAAAAATTTGTTTGACCAGGCTCCTTGTGCAGGTAAGCGAAGGCATCCAGGCGAACTATTTTAGCGCCGTAGCCGCTGAGTTTGCGAAGCGTCTCATCATAAAATTCCCAGACCAGTTCGGAATGGGCGTTAATATCCATCTGGCCCAGGAATTCACGCTTGCGCTGAACCACCTCGAATACTGCATCCTTATGATGTGCCAGGTAATCTAGATCGACGGATTCAAGACGCCTGTTACTCTTGATGACGAACTTTATGTGGTGGGCAATACACGTAGCTAACTGTTGATCTATCCCTTTGATATGTGTGAAGTCCTGGGCTGTTATCTCATCGAAGTCCACTTTTTGATAAAAGGTGTTCCAGTAAGTCTTGAAGGTGCCATCCGGGAAATACACGGTAAGAATCGGCAGCCCTGGTTTTCTCATAAAGAGTTTATCAAGGTGCTCTTTATCCGGCACAATATGGCCTTCCTCACCCATTGTGCCGTGATCCTTCCAGAATTCATTCCAGTCGATGAAGAAATCCCTGTAGGGTGAGTCATTTCCGTTCAGTAACAAATCGACGAACTGTGGAGAACGTACGGAAAGATGGTTGAGTACCAGGTCAAGCTTAATCTCGATACCTAGCTTGTTCAGTTCGTCCAGATCCTGAGGATCCACAAGTTTATTGTTGATATCGTAGTTGATGATGGAAAAACCACGATCCAGATCGCTATGAAAAATGGTAGGCAGAATATAGAACAAAGAAAAAACGTCTTTGAATTCTGGACGCTTGAGCATATGTATTGTATCCGCGAGATTTCGGCCAATGCTGTCAGGGTAAGCGTTAAACATTACGCCTTTCGGTAACGCTATCTTTGTTGACATGACTTCGGTTTTCATAAGCTTCATTTAATTATTTCCAGGTTTTTTCGCAGCCATAGTCCTGGCCAATTTAACAAACAGGTATTTTATGAATAATCAGGCTTCCGGTACTGTGCAGGCATGAAAGAAATCATAATAGTCTATTGCTTCAATAATGCCTTGAGCATGATCCTGCTCCGCAAAATAAATCCTTTCCTGATCGACAAGTTGAGAAAGTTCTTCATTATGTCTGTTACCAACCACCACCGCTAAAGTATTGCTCCGCAGCATATC